>JAEWKL010000847.1 GCA_023386115.1 Pseudomonadota bacterium | reverse complement strand
GACCGTCTTGCTCGAGGCCGAACCGCCGAAGAAGTTGGTCTGGATGTTGGCCTGGGTGCTGACGTCGACGGTGGTGGTTAGGACCCGGGGAGCAACGCCGGTGCCCGCGCCGATGGTGTTCTCGGCGACGGCGGTGGTAGCGCCGACGGAGAGGAGGTTGTTGGCGGTGGCGCCGGACAGGGCGGTCGAGGCGATGCTGGCCTTGGCGGAGAAGGCGTTGGAGGCCGATAGCGCCTGCTGAGCGACGGACTTGAGCTGGTCGGTCAGGCCGCGCAGCTTGGTGAGGCCGGTATTGGCAGCCTGGATGGTCTGGATGCCGTTCGACACCCCGTCGAGCAGATACGTCAGGGCCGACGACCGCGAATTCAGGCTTTGGGCGGTGAAGTAGTTCACCGGGCCGTCGAGTGCGCTGTTGACCTTCTTGCCGGTCGAGAGGCGCGTCTGCGTGGTGGAGAGCAGCGCGGCCGTGTCCTGGAGCGACAGGAGGTTCTGGCGGGTAGCGGCCGAGAGGGTGATGTCGGACATGGTGGCGACCTTTTTGATCGTCGGGGCGGGCGTCTTTTTGACGACACCATCACCTTTGCCGAAGGGGTCTTTCGTCTTTCTTAAGCCTAACGGTCGGGCCGATCGGACCATCCCCTTATGGTTAATATTGGATAAATCTACCGCTGGGCGAGTTGTTTAATTCGTCCGTAGAGTGAATTTTTAATCGTCAGCGCTTTAGCGTCGGACGCATGTTCACCCTGTTCCGACATGATGCGCCGCATCGGGCGCCGTCCCACCGGCCACGGCCCATTCCGGAGGCTTCGGCTCCGGTCGCGCCGTGCCGGATGCTTCGGCGCCGGATGGCGTCCCGGGAGGAACGGGGGGAGCTGAGGTGGATCATGCTCGCGTCACGCTCCACCGCCGACCCGTCGGGATGATGCTGAGGATGGAACCAGAACTGGAAGGCGCCCCCTTCGCCAGAGCCCATACGGACAGACGCCCATGCCCCTGCGCATCCACCTCAAGCCGTTCGAGCGCCTGATCATCAACGGTGCGGCGCTCCGCAACGGCGAGCGCTCGACCAACCTGCTGATCGAGAACACGTGCAAGTTCCTGCGCGAGAGCGAGATCATCCCGGAGAGTGGCGCCGACACCGCCTGCAAGCGCCTGTGCGTCACGCTCCAGCTGATCTACCTCGCCGACCATCCGATGGAGGCCGACGACCTCCTGGTGCGGCAATCGCTCGAGATCCTGCGCAGCATCCCGACGAGCGCGCCCTATCTCGTGGCGATCCAGGACGAGCTCGCGAACAAGCAGTACCACCGCGCCTTGAAGGTGGGCCGCGAGCTGGTGGCCTATGAGCGCAGCCTGATGGAGCGCCTGGGCGCCGCGACCGACGCCGCCTGAGCGCGGCGACATCACGGGGCAACGAAACCGCCCCGGCCCGGCCGCATTGGGGTGATGGTCTCGCCTCATGAGCGGTACGGACCCATGCGCGATACGGATTCGATCGACTGGACCTCTCCGGCGCAACTCGTCGTCTGGCCGGCCCTCGGCCCCGACGAGCCGGTGACCACGACCCTGCGCGAGGCGGTGGCGGCGGCCCGCACGGTCGAGGCCGGGAGCGCCTGGATCATCCTCGCCGACGGGCGCATCCTCCGCCCGGGCCAAGTGGCGGAGCTTCAATTGGCGGAGCTTCAAGCGGCCGAGCGTCACGCCGCTGCGACACGCGCCAGCGGATCCTGAGCCGGGCCCTCTCTGCCCCTCCGAAGCAAGCGTGTCCCGACCAAACCCTGGGCGCCCTGCGCGCGTTGCCCTTCCTCGAGATGCGGAGGGGTGATGCTGATCTTCGAATGGATCGCGGGCGTGCTCGTCGTCGCGGTCCTGCTCGCCGGGGTGGCGCGGCGCCTCGGGGCGCCGTTCCCGGCCTTTCTGGCCATCGGCGGGGCCGCGCTCGCCTTCGTGCCGCAGGTCCCGAACCTGCGCCTCGATCCCGACCTGGCGCTGGCGCTCTTCCTTGCTCCCGTCCTGCTCGACGCCTCCTATGAGACCAGCCTGCGCGACCTGAAGCGCAACTGGATGCCGGTCGCCGGCCTCGTCGTCGGAGCGGTCGGGGTCACCACGGTGGCGGTGGCCCTGGTGGCGCGCTGGCTGGTGCCCGATCTCCCGCTCGCTGCCGGCATCGTGCTCGGCGCCATCGTGGCGCCGCCGGACGCGGTGGCGGCGCTCTCGGTGCTGGCCCATGTCCGGCTGCCCCACCGCCTGGTCACCATCCTCAAGGGTGAGAGCCTGTTCAACGACGCCTCGTCGCTGCTGATCTACCGCCTCGCCCTCGGCGCGGTGGCGACGGGGTCGTTCTCGGTCTCCGACGTCGCCCCGACCTTCCTGATCGGCGTCATCGGCGGGCTCGTCGCCGGACCGGTCCTGGCGCTGCTCTATGTCCGGCTGATGCGCCGGGTGACCGATCCGCCGAGCGCGGTGGTGCTGCAATTCGTCGCCACCTTCGGCCTCTGGCTCGCCGCCGAGAAGGTGGAGGTCTCGGGCGTGCTGACGGTGGTGAGCTTCGGCCTCACCGTGTCGCGGCTCTCGCCCCAGACCATGCCGGCCCACCTGCGGGTCACCTCCAACACCGTCTGGGAGACGGCGGTGTTCGTGCTCAACGTGCTCGCCTTCGTGCTGATCGGCCTGCAGATCGGCCCGATCCTCGAAGGTCTGAGCCCGGCCGAGCGCAGCCATTACGCCGTCGTCGCCGCGGCCGTGTTCGGCACCACGGTCGTGGTGCGGCTCGCCTGGGTGCTGGGCGCCCGGGCGGTCGCCCGCCTCTGGCACCGCCTCGCCGGGCCGGTCGGGCCGGCCCCGATCGGCCTGCGCTCGGGCACGACGGTGGCCTGGTGCGGGATGCGCGGCGTCGTCACCATCGCGCTCGCCCTGGCCTTGCCCGGCGACTTCCCGCATCGCGACCTCGTGGTGCTGACGGCGTTCTGCGTCGTACTCGGCACGTTGGTGATCCAGGGCCTCTCGCTGCGCCCGCTGCTCGCCTGGTTCTCGCTCGGCGACGACGATCCGGTCGGACACGAGATCGGCCGGGCGCGCACTTCGGCCTACCGGGCGGCCCGCGACAGCCTGGCCGACGACCGCTCGCCCCATGCCGAGGCCCTGCGGCGGGAATTCGACGTCGTCCTGCGCGAGGCGGAAGACCACGACGAGGGCCTCGCCCCGGCGAGCCTGCCCGCCGACGGCCTGCGTCGCCGCGCCGTCGAGGCCGCCCGCGCCGTCATCCTGGATCTGCGCGAGCGCGACGAGATCGGAGACGACGCCTACTTACGCCTCGAGGAGGAACTGGACTGGGCCGAGCTCAGCGCCACGCCGCGGGAGGAGGTTTCGCCCTGACGACGTTCCGCGCGGTGCCGGGCCGCGCCGGGCGCACGGCAAAAACGATGGTCAGACCCGAACGGTTGATTGTATCCCGGGCGGGCTGGAGACCAAGAACCGGCGCGCCGGGCCTGAGGATGCCCCGCGCAGGGACGAAGAGACGCACGAGCGAGACGCCATGCACGCCACCCGAATGCCCTCCTCGCGGCCGCCGTCCTGGACGTCGCGGTTCTTCACGAGCGGGCCCGTCACCTGCATCGAGGACCTGCGCGTGCTCGCCGAGCGGCGGGTGCCGCGGATGTTCTACGACTACGCCGATTCTGGCTCGTACTCGGAAGGCACCTACCGGGCGAACGAGGACGATTTCTCGCAGATCAAGCTGCGCCAGCGCGTCGCCGTCGACATGACGAACCGCACGCTCGCCAGCACCATGGTGGGCCTGCCGGTGAGCATGCCGGTGGCGCTGGCGCCGACCGGCCTCACGGGCATGCAGCACGCCGACGGCGAGATCCTGGCGGCGCGCGCCGCCGCCAAGGCCGGGGTGCCGTTCACGCTGTCGACCATGAGCATCTGCTCGATCGAGGACGTGGCCGAGAACACCGACGCGCCGTTCTGGTTCCAGCTCTACGTGATGCGCGACCGGGACTTCATCGACCGGCTGATCGACCGGGCCAAGGCGGCGCAATGCTCGGCCCTGGTGCTCACCCTCGACCTCCAGATCCTGGGCCAGCGCCACAAGGACGTGAAGAACGGTCTCTCGACGCCGCCCCGGATGACGATCCCCAACATCGTCAACCTGGCGACGAAGCCGCGCTGGTGCCTGAACATGCTGCGCACGCAAAGGCGCACCTTCCGCAACATCGTCGGGCACGCGCAGGGGGTGGGCGACCTGCGTTCGCTCTCGTCCTGGACCGCCGAGCAGTTCGATCCCCGGCTCAACTGGGACGACGTCAAGCGCATCCGCGACCGCTGGGGCGGCAAGCTGATCCTCAAGGGGATCCTTGATCCCGAGGATGCCGAACTGGCGGCCCAGAGCGGTGCGGAGGCCCTGATCGTCTCGAACCACGGCGGGCGTCAGCTCGACGGGGCGATCTCGTCGATCGCGGCCCTGCCCTCCATCGTCGAGACGGTGGGCGACCGGATCGAGGTGCTGATGGATGGCGGCATCCGCTCGGGGCAGGACGTGATCAAGGCCCTGGCGCTCGGTGCCCACGGCGTCTTCATCGGCCGGGCCTTCCTGTACGGGCTCGGGGCCGGGGGCGAGGCCGGCGTGACCCAGTGCCTCGACATCATCCGCAAGGAGCTCGACGTCACGATGGCGATGTGCGGCCTGCGCGACGTGCGCCAGGTCGACGAGCGGATCCTGGCCGGCAAGCCGGCCCTCAGCAACCGGCCGTTCTGAGCCGCGAAATGCCCGCCCGGTCGCCCCGGGCGGGCGTCGGGCCTCACATGCGGTGCATGTGGCGGTGCATGTGGTGGTGACGCATCATGTGCCGCCGGTGCATCATGTGGCGGCGATGCATCATGTGACGGTGCATCCGGTGGTGGCGCATCATCCGGCGCTCGCCGCGGGTCATCTGCACCTGCTCGACCATGGGAGCGGCCTGGATGCCGGCCGGGCTCGCCGGGGCGGCAGAGGCCGCGCCGATGCCGAAGGTGAGGCAGCCGAGAACCGCCGCCGCGGCGAGGCCCAGAGTCGTCTTCTTCATCTTGGGTGTCTCCTCTGCGCGGCCCCCGCGTCCGACAGCGGGGACCGGCCCGCCGGTGCGGCGGGCTCACCCGCTTGGAACGGGTCACGGACAAGAATTTTCCAACGGCGAAGGTTCCGGCAGGAGAATCGTTTTTCACGAGCGCGATGCTTAAAAAAATGTCGCCGGGCCCCGATCCCGGCGTGCCGCCGCGCGTTTCTCCCCGCGTCCCGGAGCGGATGCCGCCATGACGGGGAGCGCCAGACCATGCACGAGGGTATCCGGATCCAGGCCGACGCCGACGGCACCTTCACGCTCTACAGCGACGCGCGGGTGATCCTGCGCGGCCTCACCCGCGAACGCGCCTACCGCCTCGCCGGCCGGCTCGGGGAATTCGTGCGGTATTGAGGCGTCGCACGACGTTCTCTCGCCGCCCGCATTCCTCCCCCTGAGGGGGAGGGTTCCCGCACGGGCTTTCGAAGGATGGATCAGGGCGAAGCGAGCCCGGTCCTCATCCCCGCACCTGCTCCGCCACCGCCAGCAGCTCCGCCGCCCGATGCGCGCAGGTGTGCCGCGCCCGGATCGTCCGCAAACCGTGCGCGACGAGTTCCGCCCGCATGCCCGGATCCCGCACGAGGTCGCGCAGATGGCGTTCCATCGCAGGCCCGTCCGGCGCCACCAGGAAGTCGCGTCCGGGGGTGAACAGGCCCTCGCTGTCGCGCCAGGGCGCCGAGACCAGGGGGATGCCGCAGGCAAGGGCCTCGAAGACCCGGATCGTCGGGATGCCCGGCAGGGCCTCGACGTAGAAGCGCCGCGGCACGTGCACGGTGGCGAGGTGGCGGGCGAAGACCTCGGGGGCGCGGGAATTGGGCAGCCAGCCGCGGTAGCGGGCGCCGTGACGGTCCAGCGTCGCCCGCGCCGCGTCGGGGTAGCGCACGCCCCAGATGTCGAGGGGCAGGCCTGCCCGCTGCGCCGGGCCGAACAGGAAGTGCTCCAGCTCGGCGCTGCGCTCGCCGTCGCCCCAATTGCCGATCCAGACCAGCCCTTCGCGAGGCCCCGCCACCTCCGGCGGATGGAACAGGCGGATATCGGCGGCCTCGTGCCAGACGAAGACGCGAGTCCCCCAGCCCCAGCCGCGATAGACCTCGGCCAGCGTCTCGCCGAAGGCCAGCACGCCGTCGTAAGCAGAGAGGTCGTAGGCCCGCATCGCGTCGGGCTCGCTCACCGCCCGGTGGTGCGTGTCGTGAAAGAGCAGCGTGAACCGCCCACCGTTGCGCCGCGCCGCGCCGATGCGGGCGACGAGGGCGGGCTCGTTCCACTCGTGCACCAGCACGAGGTCGGCGCCGTCGAGGGCCGCCTCCAGATCGAAACCCGGCGGGTCGATCGTGGCTTTCAGCTCAGGGTAGGGCGCGAGCGACGAGGCGAGGCCCGCCTCGCCGTGGTCGCGGACGAGATTCTCGACGCTCCAGGCGCCCTCCGGCTCGTGGGCCGCGACTGCGTGGCCGAGGGCCTGCAGCTCGCGCAGCACGCCGCGCAGGAAGTGGGCGTTGCCGTGGTTCCAGCACGAGCGCAGCGAATGCGTGAAGGCGACGATCCTCACGCCGGCACCCCGGCCCGCAGGGGCGGGGCCTCGAGCACCGCCCGGTAGACGTCGAGCACGCCCGCCGTCATCGCCTCGACGGTGAAGGCCTCGGCCCGCGCCCGCGCCTCGGCGCCGAGCCGCGCCCGGATGACGGGATCGGCCGCCACCATCTCGATGGCGTGGGCGAAGCCGGCCTCGTCGTCGGGCGCAATGAAGATCGCGGCCTCGTCCCACAATTCGCGAAACGTCGGGATGTCGGAGAGCACCAGGGCGCAACCGGCGCTCGCCGCCTCCAGCACGCCGAGGCCGAAGGGCTCGTAGCGGGCGGCGGAGGCGTAGATCGGGGCGCCGGCGAGCCAGCGCGCCACGTCCTGGTCGCTCAAGCGCCCGAGCGGACGCAGGTGCTCGGGCGAGAACTGCGCCGCGTTCGGACCCTTGAGGTCGCCGGCGGCCAGGAACGGCAGGTGCATCCGGGAGGCCGCCCGGTCGAGGGTGCGGGCGTTCTTCCCCTCGTCCCAGAGCCGGCCGGTGGTGAAGGCGAAGGGCGAGGCGGCGGTGCCCGCCGGGCTGCGCTGGCCGCGATCGGCGGGCTTACGCCGGCCGTTCGGCACCACCCGGGGCGGTGCGATCCCGTAGGTCGCGGCGGTGGCGTCCGCGAAGGCGCGGGTGGGGCTGAGCAGCGCGTCGACCCGGCGATAGCCCTCCGCCACCAGGCTCGCCCGCCAGGCGAGGTCCGGCGGCAGGGGCCCGGGC
>JAEWKL010000842.1 GCA_023386115.1 Pseudomonadota bacterium | reverse complement strand
TGCGCGGCACCGCCGCCCCCCCCCCCGCCGGGGGGGCCGGCACGGGGGCGCGGGGGGCCGGCCGCGCCGGATCGCCTCGATGACCGTTGCCGGATGACGATCCCCCTGAGAAGCCATCATCTCCTCTCCGTCCTGACCTCTGTCGACAGGGGGTACATGCCGGACTTCGTCGCGAACGACGACGCAGTCGTCGCCCGGCTCGACCGCGAGGAAATCGAGATCGTCGCGGGCCCCAACGACATCTGCCGGCCCTTGCTGGCGGATGCCGCCGCCCCTTGTCGCCTGGACCGCGTCACGGGCCGGGGCCGGCACGCCCTCGCGGCGGTCTCGCGCCTGCTCGGACGTGAGGTCCGGGCTGGCGCCAGCCTGCGGCTCGACCCGACCACGCTCTCGCGGCTCCGGTCCGGATTCCGCAACGGCAGGCTCCGCCGCGCCTGCCCGTGGACCGACTTCTGCACGGCGATCGCCCGGGCGCGGTTCCGGGGCGCGCGCCTCGATCCGGCCCCGCAGGGCTGAGGCGGCGTCCAGCCGATCGCATTTGGGCCATCGCGTCGAGGGACCGCCTCAGGTCGGAGGGGAGCGGAAATACGCCGTCAGGCCAAGTCCACCGCCGATACCCAGCATGGCGAGGCCGCCGAGACCCCGCCCCGCTCCGGAATCGGCCGGTTCGGTCATCTGCGAGAACAGCCGCGTCACCAGGACCGCCCCCGACGCCCCGAAGGGGTGCCCGAGCGCGATGGCGCCGCCCTCGCGGTTGGCCCGCTCCTCCGCGATGCCGAGGGCGTCGAGGGAAGCCAGCACCTGCGAGGCGAACGCCTCGTTGAACTCGACGACGTCGACGGCGTCCAAGTCCAGTCCGCCGAGGCGGTGCTGGAGCTTGCGGGTCGACGGCACCGGCCCGAGGCCGAGGAGGTTCGGATCGACGCCGGCCGCCGCGGCGTCGACGAAGTCGAGGCGGCGCGCGCCCAGAGTCCGCGCCCGCGCGGCCGAGGTGACCAGCACCATCGCCGCTCCGTCGTTGAGCGGGCAGCAATTGCCGGCGGTCACGGAGCCGTCCGGCTTGAAGATGGGTTTCAGGCGGGCGAGCCTGTCCGGCGACGTGTCGGACCGCGGACACTCGTCGGCGTCGACGATCCCGTCCGGGGTGGCGAGGGGCACGATCTCGCGCACGAACCGCCCGTCCTCGCGCGCGCGGATCGCGCGCTGGTGACTGCGCAGCGCGAAGGCGTCCTGGCGCGCGCGGCCGATGCCGCATCGCTCCGCGACGTTCTCGGCGGCGATGCCCATCTCGGGGTCCCCGATCGCGTCCGGCGAGAAGCGAGCTCGCGCAAAGAATCGGGGCAAGGCGCCGGCCCGCCTCGGCTGCTCGACGCGCCAGGGCGCCGTGCTCACGCTCTCGACGCCTCCGGCGAGGTAGATCTCGCCAGCGCCAGCCTCGACCAGCCGACAGGCGAGGATGATCGCCTCGAGGCCCGAGCCGCATTGCCGATCGACGGTCAGGCCCGGCACCGCGTGGGGCAGTCCGGCCGAGAGCCCGGCGAGACGCGCGATGTTGCCGCTGCTCGCCGCTGCGTTGCCGACGACGATGTCGTCGATCGCGTCGGGCGCGATGCCGGCGTCCTCGACGAGGCGGCGGATCAGCGGCACGAGCAGATCGGCCACGTCGAGCGAGGCCAACCGCCCATGGGCGCGCCCGACGGGCGTCCGGAGCGCCCCGACGATGACGGGCATCCGGGTCTCATCGGTCACCGAGCGTCTCCAGACGGGGGCTGCCGGCATCGATCCAGGCCTCGACCTGCCCCCGGGCGATCTTGCCGCTGGATGTCGTCGGCCATATGCGGACGCGGTAGAGGTCGCGCGGGAGCTTGTGGCGCGCCAGCCGGTCGCGGCAGCTCCCGAGCACGGCCTCCCGCGTCAGGGGACCGTCAGCATCACTCGCGATCACGGCGACGAGGCGCTGACCCGAATACGGATCGGGCCGGCCGAGCGCGACGGCGTCGGTGACGCCCGGCACGCCCCTGAGCGCGGTCTCGACCTCGCTAAGATAGACGTTGTGCCCGTTGGACACGATCATGCCGCCGGCTCGGCCGACGACCGCCAGAGTGCCATCCGCCGACAGGTAGCCGAGATCTCCCACGGTGGCGCCGTGGGGGCCCGTGCGGAAGCCGCAACCGTCATCGCCCCAGAGATAGCCGCAGCAGGCGAGCGGGCTGCGGACATGGATGGTGCCGACCTCGCCGGCGGCCATCTCGAGGCCATCCTCGCCGCGGATCGAGATCGCAACGCCGGGACACGGGCGACCGACGCTCGCGGAGGACGCGGGCGCGACGTCCGCACCCACCCGGCCGACGGCGACGAAACTGAGCTCGGAGGCGCCGTAATACTCGACGACCTCCGCCTGCGGGAAGTGACGCCGGCACATACGCAAGTGATGCTCCTGGAACTTGGCGCCCGCGGTCACGATCTGCGCCACGCTCTCGAGCGCGCGGCCCATCTCTTCGGCCGCCTTGGCCAGGGCGACGATCATCGTCGGGACGACGACGAGGCGCCGGATCCCGCCGTCGAGGACGGCACGCGCGACAGCCTGGGCATTGAAGCTGCCGACCGTCGCGAACGACGCGCCGACCTCGAGAGCCTCCGCGAGCGCGTAGAAGGCAAGGCCGTGCGCCAGGGAGCCCGGCGCCATCGTGGTGCGATCGCGGTCGAGGGCGAACACAGTCCGGCCCTCGCGCAGGCTCGTCCGCCACGTGTGCCGGGCGCGGATGAACGCCTTGGGCAGCGAGGTCGTGCCGGAGGTGAAGCCGATCAGAAACGGAGCGCCGTCCGCCTCCGCCGGTGGCGGGGCCGCCCCGGGATCGGCGGAAGCGAGCCACGATCCATAGCAGGCGTCGCCGGGACCGGCCGTCAGGCACCTGACGGTAATGCCGAGGCCGCGTGCCGGCGCGGCGAGGAGCGAGTCCTCGTCCGGGAGGACCAGGACGTCCGGCCGGAGCTCGGCCAGCACCTCGACCAGGGTCGCGGCCGGCATCTGCGGATCGAGCACGGCGACCGCGCCGGGCGCCGCCGTCGCGCCGACGAACAGCTCGGCGAAGCGGGCGTGGTTGCCGAGGCAGGTCGCGAGGATCCGCCCGTCTTGCGGCAGCCCGAACCGGCCGGCCTCCCGCTGCGGTGCCGCCAGCAGGGCGGCGCGCAGACGCAGAGCGGCGTGCGCCACCTCGCCGTAGCTCACGGAGGCGTCGTCGACCCGGATCGCCGGATGGCCGGGCGCGCGGGAGGCGTGATCCAGGACGGATCGCAGGAGCGGCATTTCAGCTGTCCCCGGACGTGAGGCCGGGCGCCAGGGATACCAGGGCCTCCCGCGTCCGCGCCGGGATCCCGCTCGAGGTCCTGCGGGCGGCGTCGACGCAGACCCAGACG
>JAEWKL010000778.1 GCA_023386115.1 Pseudomonadota bacterium | reverse complement strand
GGTCTGGTAGCCGTTCGAGCGCCGGAACCCGTGGAAGTGCGGCAGGTTCGCGGTGTTCCCGACCACGCTGGGCGCCGCCGCGGCGTCGCTTCGAGCCCGACCACCGGCGGGCTCGCCTCCGGCGCGGAGGTGATGCGGCTCCTGAGCGGCCGGTCGGCCGTGAAGGCGACCGTGGGCATGAAGGCGTCGATGGCGCCGCGCAGGCGCTCCTCGGCGCCGTCCTGGCGGGCGCGCTCGGCCCGCAGCACGAAGCTCGCTTCGAGGGCCGCCGCGGACGCCTCCTCGAGGCTCTGCGCCCCGACCGCACCTGCGGAGCCCGCCAGGATCGCCAGGACGCAGCCCAGCCTCTCCATCCTTGCGCGCCGCGCCGACATCTGATCTCCGAAGGATGGGGGAGCTCCGGCCCCTCCCCAGGGTTCCTTCCCGCGTGGACGCTGCGAAAGGATGTTCTGTTCTTCGCAGAACAGGGTGAACGAAGTCTTACCTACGGATGGGCACTGGCCCTCGAACCCGTTGCACAGCAGGACATCACCGGATCCACGGGCGCGCCACTTCCGCGATCGCGATACGCCACCATCGTACCCTCCAGGTGAACCATCGTTCGACCGATGACGATGGAGAACATCCAGCATCAAGACCGACCGATACTTGCACCCCAGGACTCGGTCCGGGGTCGCCGCCCCACCGCATGGGCCGCACCGCGGCGGCGGGTTGCCGGCCGAGACGATCTCGTGATCAAGACGAAGCGCCTGTCCCATTCCGGGACCGAGAAGGACGCCGTTCCGATGAAAGTGCTCCTCTGCGACGAGCCAGGCTGCTTGCGTGTGACCGAGCGGCCGGAGCCGGTCCCGGCCGAGGGCGAGGCGCTGGTGCGCATCCGCCGGGTCGGCATCTGCGGCACGGATTTCCACATCTACCAGGGCAAGCACCCGTTCCTGGACTATCCGCGGGTGATGGGCCACGAGCTCTCCGGCACGATCGAGCGGGCGCCGGCCGGCAGCGGGCTCGAGGCAGGCCAGACCTGCTACATCGTGCCCTACCTGTCCTGCGGACACTGCGTCGCCTGCCGCAAGGGCGTGACCAATGCCTGCCAGACCATCCGCGTGCTCGGCGTCCATTGCGACGGCGGCATGGCCGAGCGGATCAGCGTGCCGGCCCGGAACGTCGTGCCGGTGGGCGACACGCCCCTCGACGACGCCGCGATGATCGAGTTCCTGGCGATCGGCGCCCATGGGGTGAAGCGCGGCGGGATCACGAAGGATGATCGCGTGCTGGTGGTCGGATCGGGGCCGATCGGCATGTCGGCGGTGATCTTCGCCAAGGCCCGCGGCGCCCACGTCACCGTCATGGACCTGCGCGAGGACCGGCTGGCCTTCACGCAAGACGCGCTCGGCGCCGACGCGCAGCTGCTTGCCGGCGACGAGGCCGAGGCGAAGGCCGGGGCCGCCACGGCGGGCGACTTCTACGATTGCGTGATCGACTGCACCGGCAACCGCGCCGCGATGCAGCGCGGCTTCGGCTTCGTCGGCCATGGCGGGCGCTACGTGCTGGTGAGCGTGGTGCGCGACGACATCGTGTTCTCGGATCCCGAGTTCCACAAGCGCGAGACCACCCTGTTCGCCAGCCGCAACGCCCAACCCGACGACTTCGCCGAGGTGGTGCGCCAGATGCAGGCGGGCCGCGTGCCGACGCAGGCCTTGCGCACCCATCGCGGGGCGCTGGCGGACGGGCCGGCGCTGTTCCGCGAGTGGCTGCGGCCGGAGGCGGGGGTGATCAAGGCGATCCTGGAACTCTGACCGATCATCGGATCGCGGCGGATATCGATAGTGTCGAGCTGATCGGACCGGCCCTAAGCAGATTTCGCAAAAGCGGTGGCCGGTCTTGCGACGGAAATCTGCGACAAAACAAGAATCTAAGCGGACGAAGCGTTGGGCTGCCCACGCAAGTCTGCTTAGGACGATCCGCTCTTCCCCAACCCAGGTGAAGGCGCCGAGGAGCCCGGTCCGGTATCCAGGCAGGATGGACTGTCGAGCCCCGGCCCCCGGCGACGATCGCCTCACCCCCGCGGATCTGCGCCTCTGGGCCGTGCTGGCCCTGGCGCTGGTCTTCCTCGCCCTCGGCGTCCTGTTCCTGGCGGCGCCCGCCCTCGGCGCGCTGATCTACGGCGTGCCGGAGTCCGAAGGGATCGGCCGCACCTATCTGCGGGCGATCGGCGCGCGCGACGCCGCCCTCGCGCTCTACCTCGCGGGCTTGAGCCTGTTCTCGACCCGGCGCGCCGTTTCGGTCGTGCTGGCGGCAAGCCTCGTCATCCCGGCCTGCGACCTCGCCCTCATCCTGACGGCCGGCACGGCGGCGTGGTGGCAGGTGGCGTTGCACGGGGTGAGCGCCGGCGTGCTGGCGCTCACCGCCCTGTGGCTCGCCGGGCGCGGTCGCTCGCCGTGATCCCTCCGCGTGCTCACTCCGCGTGCTCACTCGGCGTGCTCACTCGGCGTAGTCCGGCTCCTCCCGGTCCAGACGCCGGCGGATGGCCGCGAGGTGGAGGCGGGCCGATTCGGGATCGCCCTCGCGCATCTGGCGGTAGGCGGCCTCGGCGATGGCGGGGTCGACCGGCAGGACCGGGCGGCCGGTCGAGAGGGCGAGAACCTGCACCTCGGCCGCGCGCTCCAGGTAGTAGAGGTCGTCCCAGGCCTCCGCGATGCTCGGGGCCAGCACCATCACGCCGTGGTTCTTCATGAACACGATGTCGGCCTCGCCGACGCTGTCGGCGATGCGGTCGCCCTCGCGCTCGTCGAGGGCGAGGCCGTTGTAGTTCCGGTCGAAGGTGGTGCGGCCGTAGAACTTCAGCGCGGTCTGCCCGGCGAAGATCAGGGGATCGCCCTCGGTCATCGAGAGGGCGGTGGCGTAGGGCATGTGGGTGTGGAACGCCACGCGCGCCCGCGGGATGCGCTTGTGCAGGCGGGCATGGATGTAGAAAGCGGTGGCCTCCGGCTGTCCCTCGCCCGACACGACGTTGCCGTGGAAGTCGCAGACCAAGAGCTTCGAGGCGGTCAGTTCCGCGAAGGCGTAGCCGTAGGGATTGACGAGGAAGAGGTCGTCGTAGCCCGGCACCATCGCGGAGAAATGGTTGCAGATGCCCTCTTCCAGGCCGTGGCGGGCCGCCATGCGAAAGCAGGCCGCCAGGTCCTCCTTGGCCCGGCGCACCTCGGGCCCGGCGAGGTCGGGCTGGTTGAGGCCGTCGGGACTCCGCTCGCCGGCCGGCGCGCCCAATGCGTGAGCCATGGTGTCGCTGTCTCCTTCACGATCAGGCCGGATCCTGGCGGAAGCCGGTCCCGCTTGTCCACGCCCGCTCGGGTCCACGCCCGCTCGGGTCCTTGGGGGTCAGCGCGGGCTGCGCAGGTGCTCCAGCAGGGCAGGGGTGGCGTAGCCGTCCGCCGGCAGGCCCGCCGCGATCTGGTAGCGCCGCACCGCCTCCCGCAAGCGTGGTCCCGCGCGACCGTCGAACGGGCCGTCGTAAAACGCCTTCGCGGAGAGCCCGCGCTGGAGCGCGGTCAGCCCGGCCTGGTCGAGGCGCGGGCCGGTCGGCCAGGGGGCGGACAAAGCCGGCCCGCCGGCGATCCGGTCGGAGAGGTGGCCGACGGCGAGCGCGTAGGCGTCCGAGGTGTTGTAGGCGCGGATCGCCTCGAAATTGGCGGTGATGAGGAAAGCCGGCCCGCCGGCGCCGCCGGGCAGGAACAGGCTGGCCTCGCCGGTCTCCGGAAGGGCTCCGCCGCCCTGGGCCCGCACCCCGCGCCGGACGAAGTCCGCGAACGGGCCGCGGTAGCGCGCCAAGTCGAAATCCGCCGGCAGCGTCACGGCCACGCCCCAGGGCAGGTCGCGGCGCCAACCGGCCTGGGCCAGGAAGCTCGCGATCGAGGCCAGCGCGTCCGGCGCCGAATCCCAGATGTCGCGCCGTCCGTCGCCGTCGAAATCGACCGCGCTCCGCAGGTAGGCCGAGGGCAGGAACTGCGTCTGCCCCATGGCCCCGGCCCAGGAGCCACGCATCCGCTCAGGCGCAACGTCGTGGTGCTCGAGGATCTCGAGCGCCGCCAGCAGCTCGTCGCGAAACAGCTCGCCGCGGTGGCGCGCCTCGGCGAGGGTGGCGAGCGCCCGGATCACCGGCACCGTGCCGGCACTGGCGCCGAAATCCGATTCGATGCCCCAGAAGGCCAGCACCACCGGGCCGGGCACGCCGGTGGCCGCCTCGATCGCCGCCAGGGTCTCGGCGCGGCGCGCTCCTTCGGCCCGCCCGCGGGCGATGCGGCCGGCGGAGACCGCGCCGGTCAGGTACTCCCAGAC
>JAEWKL010000579.1 GCA_023386115.1 Pseudomonadota bacterium | reverse complement strand
ACCTGACGGGCACCTTCACCGCCGGTCTGCTCGTGCTGGGCGCCGTCACCCTCGCGGGCGGCCTCGTCGCGATGACCCTGAAGGTCAGCCGGGACCTGGAGGACGCGGCGGCCAGCAAGGCGGCGCCAGCGGAATGAGGCGGGATGCGGGCGGCCGGACCGTGACGGTTCCCGCCCGCGCCCGGTGCCCATCTGCGCCCCTGTCGCGCCCGGTGCCGGTGGTCGGCATCGGGCGTCGTCGCTGACGGGCTCTCCCTCGCGCCTCGGCCCGCGAGCGCCCGCAAGGCCGGATCCTCGTCGACCAGGACGGCCTTGCGGCCGGAAGCCCCGAGATCGAGGCGCCGGTCCATCACGGCAGAACCGACAGGAGGGCGTCCCGGGTCGGCAGGTCGGCGCCGCGGCGGGTGCAGGTGAGGCTCGCGGCCGCCACCGCCTCGGACAGGTTCTCCCGCAGGGCGTCGGCGTCGAGGCTCAGGAGCGCGTCGCGCGTGAGCCGGCCGTCCCGGTCGAGGCGAGCCAGGAGCGCGGCGTGGAAGCTGTCCCCGGCGCCGACCGTGTCGATCACCGCGACCCGGCGGCCCGGGACGGCGACCGGCCCGGCGGCGTGGTAGGCCCGCGCTCCCTCCGGTCCGGCGGTGACGACGACGAGCGCCACCCCCGCCGTGAGCCAGCCCTGCGCGATCGTGCCCTCGTCGGCCTCCGGCCCGTAGGCCGCGCGCAGGTCCTCGTCGGAGAGCTTGACGATGTCGGCGTTCGCCATGAGCTCGCCGAACCGCCGGTGCCAGCGTTCCAGGTCGGGGACCAGGCCGAGGCGTAGGTTGGGATCGAGGCTGATCACCCGCCGCCGCGCCTCGCGGGCGGCGAGCGCCGCGTAGGCGGTGCCGACCGGCTCGGCCACCAGCGAGAACGAGCCCAGGGCGATCGCCCGCACCGCGTCGGGCAAGACAGCCGGCAGGTCGGCGGGGGCGAGGTCGGCATGTGCGCAGGATGCGGCGTGGAACGTGTAGGCCGGGTGGCCATCCGCTCCGGTCGACACGATGGCGAGGGGCGTCGGCCGGGCGCTGTTCTTCGCGAAGGCGAGGTCGACGCCCTCCGCCGCCAGCCGGTCGGCCAGCATCCGCCCGAAGGCGTCGGAGGAGAGGCCGCCGAGGAAGCCGCTTCCCGCCCCGAGCCGGCTGAGCCCGAGCGCCAGGTTGAACGGCGAGCCCCCCGCCACCGCCAGCGCCGGCAATCCGCCGCGCTCAGGGTTCGCGCACCCGGTCTCGACCGGGCGCCCGGTCTCGACGAAGAGGTCGATCAGGGCTTCGCCGCAGACCAGGATCATGGCGTTCCCCTCGAACGGCTTGGACGCGGACGGCTTGGACGCTCGACCTGAAGGATACACGAAACGACGTCCTCCCGCGGGCGGCAGGTCAGTCCGGGAGCAGGACGAGGCGTGATTCCTCCCCCGTGTGGGAACGAGCCCCCGGAGGTTTGCGGGTGACGCGCGTCCGAATCGGGCTCGGGGCGTCGTGCTCGCGAGCGGATCCGGCGGTGCGCGGAACGGCCTCGATGCGCCCGAGAGCGGCATCCGCCCGCCGGCGCGGGCCCTCGGCCGGGAGGTCCGGCGCGTCCATGCCGGCCTTGTCGCCCTGGCCGAACTGGGGCTCGTCGTGCGGGCCGCGGATGGCGGCCTGTCGAGCGAGGTGGGAGATCGCCTCGACGATCCGGATCGCCGCGTAGGGCCCGGTCGCAGCGAGGCGCGGGCCTTCCTCACCCCGGCCCCGCCTCCTCCCGCATCGCCGCGAGGCCGAGGCGGACATGGTCGCGAAACAGCCGCACCCGGGCCGGCAATTCGCGGCCGGCGAGGCTGACGGCGCGCAGGACGCCGCCGCGGCTCGCCCAATCGGGCAGTACCGGCACCAGGGCGCCCTCCTTGAGGGCGCGGGCCGCCACCAGGCTCGGGATGTGGCCGATGCCGGCGCCGGCCCGGGTCAGGCGCAGCACCGTGGCGTAGTCGGTGGCGCGGATCGCCGGCTGAGCGGTGACATGGCCCTCGCGGCCCTGCCCGTCGGAGAGCCGCACCGGGGCGGCGCCGAGGCGCTCGCGCGACAGGATCAGGTCGTGGGCGCCGAGATCGTCGAGGGTCCCGGGGGTTCCGCGGGCGGCGAGGTAGGACGGCGCCGCGTAGAGGCCGATCACCAGGCTCGCCAGGACCGGCGCCCGGTAGCCGCCGTCCTGCCCCTCGCCGCTGCCCAGGCGCAGGGCGAGGTCGATGCGGTTGGCGGCGAGGTCGAGCCGCGTGTCGGTGATGAGGAGGTCGATCGTGACTTGCGGATAGAGGCTCCGGAAGCCGGCGACGAGGTCGGGCATCACCTCGATGCCGAAATCGATCGAGGTGGTGACCCGCAGGTGGCCCCGCGGCAGGGTGCGGGCGTTGCGGGCGGTCTCCAGCGCGCCGTCGAGGAGGCCGAGGCTCTCCTGCGCCTTGGCGTGGAAGGCCAGCCCCTCCACCGTCGGCGAGACCGCCCGCGGCGTGCGGGCGAGCAGGGTGACGCCGAGCTCCTGCTCCAGCCGCGAGATCCGGCGCGAGATGCTGCCCTTGGTCTCCCCCAGGATTTCCGCCGCCTGGGTCACGGTTCCGTGATCGACCACGGCGCAGAACGCCCGCACATCAGAGAGAGCACCCCGGAAGGTTTCCGATCCAGCAACCATGTGTCCCGGTTTAGCTGTCTTACGCTCGCGACGGAACCGGCTTAATCGGAGCACCGACCGCAGGGTGCGGTGCAGCAAGCCTGATCGCAGGCCGAGCCCCTCCCTGCCGACACGGAGTTGTTCTCGTGAAGCTGTCCGTTCTCGCCCTCGGCCTCGCCGCCGGCCTCGCTCTCGCCGCCCCGGCGGGCGCTCAAGGGGCGGCGACCCGCGACCCCGCCCAGATCCCGGCGGGCACCTACACGGTCGATCCCAGCCACACCCAGGCGGTGTTCACCGTCAACCATTTCGGCTTCTCGCAGTATACGGGCCTCTTCTCGGACGTCTCCGGCACCCTGGAACTGCAGCCGACGAAGCCGGCCGAGAGCCGCCTGAAGGTCACCATCCCGGTGAAGTCGCTCTACACCCCGAGCCAGCACATGCTGGACTCGCTGAAGAGCGACAAGTTCCTCGACGCCGCCCAGTTTCCGGAGATGACCTTCACCTCCACCAAGGTGACGGCCGAGGGCAAGGACAAGGCCAAGGTCGTGGGCGACCTGACCCTGCACGGCGTGACCAAACCCGTCACCCTCGAGGTGACGCTGGTCGGCGCCGGCGCCAACCCGATGAACAAGAAGCAGACCGTCGGCTTCGAGGCCAAGGGCACGATCAAGCGCTCGGAATTCGGCGTGAAGGCCTTCGTGCCGGCGGTCAGCGACGAGGTCCATCTGACCCTCAACGGCGCCTTCGAGCGCAAGGACTGAGGCTCCGCGGCCGAAGGGTCTTAAAACCATGCACAGGATCGCGACGCCCCGTCGCTACACCCTCGTCGCGATCGTGCTGCACTGGCTGATCGCCCTCGGCATCCTGGCCCTCTTGGGCTTGGGCCTCGCGATTACGCGGGGCTCGCTCCCGCCGATGGACCGCTTCGCGTTCTATCAGTGGCACAAATCCATCGGCCTCACGGTGCTGGTGCTGATGGTGTTGCGGGTCGTCTGGCGCCTGCTTCACCGGCCGCCGCCGCTGCCCGACACGATGCCGAAGGCCGAGCGGCGGGCGGCGGGGGCGGCGCATCTGGCGCTCTACGGCCTGCTTCTCGCCATGCCGCTCGTCGGCTGGGCGATGGTCTCGGCCTCGCCCTACAACATCCCGACGGTGCTCTACGGAGTGATCCCGTGGCCGCACCTGCCGGTCCTGCCCGGGCTGTCCAACAAGGCGGCGGTCGAGGGCGCGCTGAAGCTCGTGCACAGCACCGGCGCCTGGCTGCTGATGGCTCTCCTGCTCCTGCATGTCGGCGCAGCCCTGCGCCACCACCTCGCGCTGCGCGACGACACCCTGTGGCGGATGCTGCCCCTGGTGCCGCGGCCCACCCCGAAACCCGAGGTTTCCTCGCGATGACGTCTCTCCGCCACGCCCTCGCTGTCCCCTTTGCCCTCGGCCTGCTCGCCGCTCCCGTTGTCGCGCAGGCGGCCGACTGGACCGTCGATCCGGGGAAGAGCCGCATCGGCTTCTCAGGCATCCAGGTCGGCGCGCCCTTCAAGGGCCGCTTCACCCGCTACGACGCGCAGATCAGCTTCGATCCGCAGAAGCCCGAGGCTGGCAAGGCGGTGGTGCTCGTCGATCTGACCAGCGCCGAGACCGGCGACAAGCAGCGCGACGAGGCCCTGCCGCAGGCCGACTGGTTCAACGCCTCCAAGGACAAGCAGGCCCGCTTCGAGGCGACCCGCTTCGTCGCCAAGGGCGGCGACGCTTACGACGCGGTCGGCACGCTCACGATCCGCGGGATGCGCAAGGACGTGACGCTGCCGTTCCGCCTTGACGTGTCGGGCGGCACCGCCCATGCGGTCGGCCATCTCGACCTCGTGCGCACCGATTACGGCGTCGGTCAGGGCCCCTGGGCCAACGACTCGATGGTCGCCCTGCAGGTCGGGGTGGATATCGACGTGACGGCGACGGCCAAGTCCGGCGGCTGACGAGCGCTTGACCCCGGCCGCGCGGGAGCGGAAGACCGCGCCCCCGGTCCCGGCCAGCGTGTCCCGTCATGATCGTCCGTCCCCGTCCCGGCGCCCTCGCGATCCTGTTCGCGTTGCGCGGGTCGATCCTGCCGCAGATCGCCCCGCAGGTGATCGGCCTCACGGCGGTCGCCTGCCTGGTCGTCGCGACCGAGCAGGGCTGGGCCCACGCGATCCCGCTCAGCGCGGGCATCGGGCCGTTCACGCTGATCGGCCTCGCCCTGTCGATCTTCCTCAGCTTCCGCAACAACGCCTGCTACGACCGCTGGTGGGAGGCCCGGAAGGTCTGGGGCTCCCTGATCGTCGAGGCACGGGGCCTCGCCCGCCTGCTCGGGGCGCTCCTGCCCGAGGACGACGGGGCGCGCCGCCGGCGCTGCCTCAACCGCCTCGCCGGCTTCACCCACGCGCTCCATGCC
>JAEWKL010000731.1 GCA_023386115.1 Pseudomonadota bacterium | reverse complement strand
CTTTCGCATCGACGTGTCGATGCGAAAGCGCGAGGGTATGCGTCCCTGAGCCAATCACGCAGAAGGGGACGCGACAGCGTTTCCGGTGAAGTTCCGGCGGCTGGCCGGGTCAGGCCGCACGGACCTCGGACAGGAATTGCTGGATCGACCGGGTCAAGCCCACGGAATGCCGCCCGAGGTCGCGGGACGCCGCCAGCATCGCTTCGGCGCTGGCGCCGGTCTCGCCGGCATCCTTGCGGACGTCGCCGATATTGCCCGACACCGAGCGCGAGCCGGTTGCCGCGTGCTGCACGCTGCGGGCGATCTCCTCGGTGGCGTCGCCCTGCTCCTGCATCGCCCCCATCATGCCCTGGGCGGTGTCGCGCAGGATCGTGATCGTCTCGCCGATTTCGCTGATCGCCGAAACCGCACTGGCGATCGCCTGACGGATCTCCGTCACCTGGGCGCCGATCTCCTCGGTCGCGCGGGAGGTCTGACCGGCAAGGGCTTTCACCTCGGCGGCGACGACGGCGAAGCCGCGGCCGGCCTCCCCGGCGCGGGCCGCCTCGATCGTGGCGTTCAGCGCCAGAAGGTTGGTCTGGCTGGCCAGCGAGTTGATCATGCCGACGACGGCGCCGATCTTGTCGGCCGCCTGCGAGAGCGCCTGGACCAGCTGGTCGGTCTGGCTTGCCTTCTCGGCGGCAGCCCCGGCGAGGCCCGAGGTTTGCAGCGCCTGCTGCGACAAGGCGCGAACGGTCGTGGCCAATTCCTCCGTCGCCGTCGCCACGGTGTCGACGTTGGTCGAGGTCTGCTCCGCCGCGGCCGCGACCTCGACGGAGCGCTGGCTCGTCCGCTCCGCCACCGTGGCGACCTGACGGGCCGTGTCCTCCAGCGCGGCGGCGCTTCCCGAGAGGCTCCGGATCACCGCGTCGGTGTCCTGCTCGAAGGCCTTCACTAGCCCCGCGATCCGGCTCGCCCGCTCCTTGTCCCGCTCGGCGGCCTCGATCGTGGCATGGATGTCGACCAGCGAGCCGCAGGCCCGCAGCGGCCGTCCGGCCGGATCATGCACCACGCCGCCGGTCGCGCGGAACCAGCGATAGTGGCCGGCCCGGACCTTGAGCCGGTAGGTGACGTCGTAAGCGCCCTTGTTCGCCACGTTGACGAGAGCCGCACCGAAGGCCGCGAAGGTCGGCTCCACGTCGTCGGGGTGGAGCAGATCGGACCACGACCGCATCAGGTCGGGAAAATCCTCGGTCGAGGTGTAGCCGAGGAGGCGACGGAATTCCTGCGACCATGTCCAGCGGCTTTTCGGGTGCGCCGGGTCGCCCTGATGCAAGATAGCGTCCCAGAAGCCGACCCCGGCATGTTTACCCAGGATCACGATCAGCTCGTCGTTGCTGGAGCGGCGCTTGAACATCGGGCATTTTCCTGTCGGTGCCCTTGCGTAACTCAAAAATCATAAAAAAATACTACCCGCTTCCCGCGGATCTTAAAATTTCCAATTCGTCATGATCGCCGAATGCGATTTTCGGTTGGATAGCCCGTCGCCGGGCGGGCGATCCCCGTCTCTGGCGAGCCGGACGGGATTCCCCCGCCCGGACCACTCAATTGGCGTAGGTGAAGACCCCGTCGCGCCAGACGTAGAGCACGTAGCCGGGCGCCGTCACGTCGCCCTTCTGGTCGAAGCCGACATTGCCGAGCACCAGGGTGAACCTCTCGGAGTGCAGGGTCTCGGCGACGGCCTTCGGGTCGGTGGACTTGGCGAAGTTGCCGGCCTCGACGAGGGCCTGAAGTGCGGCGTAGCCGTAGAGGGTGAAGCCGGCGGGATCGACCCCGTCGGCCTGCAGCGCCTTCACGGCGGCGGCGGCCTCCGGCTTGCGGCGCAGGTCCGGGTTGAAGGTCATCAGCACGCCGTCGCTCGCCGCGCCGGCCAACGCCCCGAATTCCTTGGTGGCGATGCCGGATGTGCCGAACCATTGCGGGCGATAGCCGGCTTCCGCCGCCTTGCGCACCAGCTTGCCCATCTCCTGGTAGTGGCCGCCGTAATAGACCACCTCGATCCCCGCCCCCTGCAGGCGCTTGATCAGCGCCACGTCGTCGGTCTGGCCCGGGACGATCGCAGCGAACAAGGTCTCGTTCTGGCCGATCTTGTTCAGGTTGGCCTTGGTCGACTCGGCGAGGTTCCGCGACAGCGGCGTATCGTCGTACAGGATCGCGATCTTCTTGTCGCGAAACCGCTCGGCCAGGATCGTGGCCGAGAGCCGGCCCTGGTCGTCCTCGCGCCCGGAGACCCGGAAGATCGTCGGCAGGCCGCGGTCCGTCAGGCGCGCGGCGTTGGAGGCCGGGCTGATCATCACCGCGCTGGCTGCCGCGTAGACGTCGGAGGCGGCGAGCGAGGCACTGGAGCAGACATGCCCGATCACCAGCCGGACGCCGGCGCGCACGAAGCGCTCGGCCACCGCCATCGCCTGGCCGGGGTCGCAGGCATCGTCCTGCACGTCGAGCACGATCGGCTCGCCGGCGATGCCGCCGCGGGCATTGGCGTCCCGGACGGCGGCCTGCACGCCCTGAAGCACCTGCTCGCCGATCCCGGCGACCGCGCCGGTGCGCGGCACCGCGACCCCGACCGTCACGTCGGCGCGAGCCGCGCCCGCCCCGACCAGCAGCGCTCCGATCGCCAGCCACAGGGCGGCGACGGCCCTGGTGCGCGTCATCCTCGGCGCTCCCGCTTCGTTCGAACCACTCCGACCTCCGGCCTCGATCGTCCGGCCGCTTAGCACGGCCGTCGCCACCTTGTCCGTGCGACGCACGGCGATCCGTCCCTGACCGTGCGCAGCACGGCCATCGCCCCCATCGTCCGTGCGGATCCGCGAAGACGCCCGCTCTATCGGGCGCGAGCCTATGGGGGCGCAAGGGGCGCGCGGCGCGTCAGGGTGCTGCGGCGAGCATAGCACGGACGCCCCGGCTGGAACGCCCGTCCGGTGCCGGATATGGAGGGATTCAGGGAGGAAATCGCGTGATGACACACGATGACGGGATCCGGGTCGCGGTGCTCGACGACTACCAGGGCGTGGCCGCCGGGCTGGCCGACTGGACCAACCTGGGCCCGGAGGTCGCGGTGGAGTTCTTCCGCGAGCCGGTGCCGCGGGCGGAGGCCGCCGCGCGGCTCGCGCCCTACGCCGTGCTCTGCCTGATGCGCGAGCGCATGCCGCTGGACGCCGCGCTGATCGCGGCCCTGCCGGCCTTGAGGCTCGTGGTGTTCACCGGCGGGCGCAACCCGTCCGTCGACAGCGCGGCGCTTCACGCCCGCGGCATCACGGTCTGCAACACCCGCAACGGCGAGGGCGGCATCGCCACCGCCGAACTGACCGTCGCGCTGATGCTGGCCTGCGCCCGCAACCTGAAGCGGGAATTCGCCACCATGGCGAACGGGGGCTGGCAGGAGACGCTCGGCGAGGAACTGACGCTCGGCGAGGGCCTCGAGGGGCGCAGTCTCGGGCTCCTCGGCCTCGGACGCATCGGGGCCCGGGTGGCGGCGGTGGCGAAGGCGCTCGGCATGCGGGTGACGGCCTGGAGCCCCAACCTGACGCCGGAGCGGGCCGAGGCCGGCGGCGCGGCCCTCGTCACGCGCGAGGCCTTGTTCGCGGAGAGCGACGTCGTCAGCCTGCACATGGTGCTGGCGCCCTCGACCCGCGGCATCGTCGGGGAGGCCGAGATCGCCCGGATGCGCCAGGGCGCGATCCTGATCAACACCTCCCGCGGCCCGCTCGTCGACGAGGCGGCGCTGGTGACGGCCTTGCGCGAAGGCCGCATCCGGGCCGGGCTCGACGTGTTCGACCGCGAGCCCCTGCCCGCCGACCACCCGCTGCGCCAGCTGCCGAACGCGGTGCTGACGCCGCATCTCGGCTACGTCACGCAGGGCACGTTCCGGATGTTCTACGAGGACACCGTCGAGGCGATCGCGGCCTGGCGGCAGGGCGCGCCGGTGCGGGTGGTGACCGCCTGACGCGGGGCGGAGTGGGGC
>JAEWKL010000678.1 GCA_023386115.1 Pseudomonadota bacterium | reverse complement strand
CGGCGGCGGGCGTCGCCGCCCTCGGCGTGCACGACTTCAACCCGGCCTCCGCCGAGGTGCTGGCCGGGCGCCTGCGCGAGCACTACCCGGCGCTGGAGGTCCTGACCGGCGGCAACGACCCGGCGTGCTACGACGTCGTGGTCAACGCCACGCCCCTCGGCATGAAGGAGGGCGATCCCCTGCCGATGGACGTCGCGCGCATCGCCCCCGGCACCTTCGTGGGCGAGGTGGTGATGAAGCACGAATACACCCCCTTCCTGCGCGCCGCCCAGGAGAAGGGCTGTCCGATCCAGGTCGGCACCGACATGCTGTTCGAGCAGATCCCGGCCTACCTGGAGTTCTTCGGCCTCGGCACCACCACCGCCGAGGAGCTGCGGGCGGTCGCCCGCGTGTCGTACTGAGCCTCCGGAGGGGTCCCGTCATGAGCCGCCTCGTCTATATCCTGAACGGCCCGAACCTGAACCTGCTCGGCAAGCGCCAGCCCCACATCTACGGCCACGAGACCCTGGCCGACGTCGAGGCCCAGTGCCGGGCGCTCGCCGGCGAGCTCGGGCTGGAGCTGCGCTTCCACCAGTCGAACCGCGAGTACGAGATCATCGACTGGATCCACGAGGCCCGCGAGACCGCCGCGGGGCTGGCCATCAACCCGGCGGCCTTCACCCACACCTCGGTGACGATCCTCGACGCGCTCAACGCCTTCGACGGCCCGGTGCTGGAGGTGCACATCTCCAACGTGCACAAGCGCGAGGCCTTTCGGCACCACTCCTACGTCTCACTTCGGGCCGACGGGGTCGTCGCCGGCTTCGGCACACAAGGTTACACCTTGGCACTCCGCCGGCTTGCTTCGCTGATCAACAAACAAGGATGAAAACTTCATTCCAGTTTAAATTATCATGTATCCATTGCGCTAAGTAGGTTCCATACGCCTCCCTTATGCGACCGGTGGACGCCAGCGCCTGCCACGCAATTAATTGCTCACCTCCGGCAGGAACCCTCCCATTCGGATGGCCCGGCGCCGCCCGCATAAGGGAGGCGTACGGAACCAGCTTACGTTCCCGCCTCAGCTCCAGGGTGTCTCCGAGATTGAGCGGACGGTGGCTGAAGTGCGGGCCTTCACGGCGATCGTACGGGAAGCAGGATCAGGCGGGTTCGGGGCGTGACTGGAGCGCTCCCAAGTGCGTGGTTACGTGTCTGTTTTGCGATCCTCAGTTTGGTCCGAGATCGCGGAGGTCGAGCCGAGTGGGACGAGAGGACGGCGTGCTTGAGAGCTACGAAGGTCCCTCGGTGCAGGCCCTCTTGCGCCAAGTAGGCAGCAAGCAGCAGGATATCGGCGTCAGCCTGGGACTTGACCTGGCCTGTGTAGCGATACGTCGCCTCGGGAGGAGGAAGCCATGACCAGCACCGAGCGTGCCGAGCCTGGAGACAAGATCTCATCCGATACGCCTGGAACAGGTGAGAACCTCTGCCCGAAGTGCGACGGCACGGGCGAGGTCAGCGGCTCGCCCTGCTCTGATTGCGCTGGCACGGGGAAGGTAATCAAGCCGATTTGAGGGACCTGAACAAGCAGGATTGTAAAAACCGCTTGATGCAGAGGTTTCGAGAGCGACACAGCCGTGGAAAATGTGGCTGTAGCTCCCATATCTTGGTGAGACAATCAGGAGCATGAGCTATGGCCTACGAGGATCACGCGCTCGACCCAACTTCTGAGGGCGAGAGAGCAAGGCACCTTGGCCGGCGGCGTGATGCCTGCCCTTACCCTATTAACTCAGAAGAGCGCGCAAAGTGGCTTGAGGGGTTTGAGGGGCGTGTTCGTGGTGACGCTCCGGACATGCCGCGAGATCGTGACGCCTGATGCTGACGCTCGCCGTGTCCCGGCCAAGCTTTGACCCCGGGTGGGTGGTTTGTGGTTTGTCGATTGGCCACCCACCTGTGAGCGCTGCGGCGATAGTTCACAACGGGCGAACCAGCAGCGCGAGGAATGCGTTGTTTTGTAATGTATCAGTTTCTGATTGATCTAGATCATCATCGTCTCTGCGCCGCTCGTCCAGTAGGATCGTATTCTATCATGATGATTTTTTCACTTATTACTCTAAGTATATCCACATTGTTTAGCGCTGCGATCATAATTGCGATCAGCCGCGGGTGGCTCAGGGAGAATTGATATATAATAAAATATTCTTCTAATCATTCGGCCCAAGCGCACCGAGTTTTTCCTCGTCCGTTCGGCTTTAGTGAGGCGGACAGAGCGCAGCCGTTGCTCAGATTGTCTCGGCGTGCTTGAGGCAGGGCGCTGATGATGACCTGGATCGTCCTCGTGTCCATTCTCTGATGCGCCTACCTCCTGCGGTCGCCGTTAGTACGACAATCCTGCTGGCGAGAGTAAATAGCCGTCTTTCCCGCAAGTGAACTCACCACTTCATCCGGCAGTTGAAGGGGTAAGGCAAACCGGAGACCAGGGATGAAACGCCTCTGCCTTCTTTACAGCGCTGCTGCTTTCACCACGATCGCCGTCCTTCCCACGCCTCTCCTCGCTCAGGAGGGCGGTCCCTGCACGGACGACATCGCCAAACTCCGGCGTGATCTGAGCACGCAAGTCGGGTTGGGAGCTCCCGTATCTGAGCCAGATTACGGCCAGCGCAAGGGGCCGAATGACACTGCAGGCCAGCGAACCGCGTCCACCGCGACTGGTGGTGCGGGCCAGCCGGTCGGGACGCCTGAGACGGACCACGCCCAGAAAGGCGGTGCCTCTCGCGAGATGGGCGGCACTCCGGGGACCGTCGGCGGCGTGGCCGGCCCGGTTGGTGCCGCTGCTGGAGCTGGACAAGCGGACGCGATCGCCAGCGGCAGGATCGCGACGTCGCCCGAGGACGTCCGCCGCCAGTCCGAGAACCGGCCGACGGCCGCGGCGGAGGCGGCTCAGGGAGGCGCGGCCGCGACTGCTAGGGGTCCATCGTCTGAGGACAGGGCCTCGCAAGCCAAGATGGCGCTGCAGCGAGCCGTCGACTTGAATGCGAAGGGCGACCGATCCTGTGCAGACGCCGTCAAGCAGGCGCAGAGCTCGATGCCGTCCCGCTAATGAAGATGGTGACAGGCTGACAAGCAGCACGTGCCGCCGAGCCACAGGCGCGGATTGTCGGTAGTGGGATGGGGAACGGCGATTATGACCGACATCGATCCTGAGCAGCATCAAGCCGTCGTCTTGGTCGAGGAGGAGGCTGACGAGAGAGAAGCGATCGCGGCGCTCCTGATCGAGGCGGGTTTCAAGGTCGCCCAAGCGGCGACGACGGATGAAGGGCTTGCTCTCCTCACCACTCACAAGGCGGCAGCAGCCCTTGTCACGGACGCGCACGTGCCGGGATCCATTGATGGGTGGGAACTGGCGCAGGAAGCTCGTCAGCGCTGGCCCGAGATGGCAGTCATTTTAACGTCCGGGCATTCAGACCCGACCTCGGGTCCGCTGCCGGACGGGGCCGAGTTCGTCCTCAAGCCCGACATCGTCGGCACTCTCGCACCCATGCTGAGGAGGCTGACCGGGCGCAAGTGACAGAGGGGCTGACCACGGCCGCCGTGGTCGCACCCCGCGGACCGGGGGATGGGGAGCCGGAACAAGCTGTCTCCCCGCTCCTCGGACCGGCTCAGGCGGCTCTGGCGCGCGGGTGCTCCGAAGCCTGTTCAACGGCCCTGACCACCTGCTCGGGGGCGAGGTGGTGGATCATGTGCCCCAGACCCGGAACGACGATCAACGCGCTCTGCGGCAACTCGCGGTGCAGCCGCTCCGACTGGCGGCCGACGTCGGCGACCTGGTCGTCCGCCCCCGCGATGATCACGACCGGCAGCTTCAGGTCGCGGTAGTGCTCGTGAAGCTCCACCGTGACCGGCGTCATCAGCGCCGCGTCCTCCGCCGAAGCCCGCAGCTGAGACGGGCGCAGCATGAGGTCCCTCGGGAACTCCTCGTCGAAGCGCTCCGGCACCGGGGCCGGGGCGAACATCGCCTTGATCAAGCCCGGCAGGATCAGCCGCGACACCACCGGGGACACCGTATAGCGCATCACGTCCCCGAGCACCGGGATCGCCGGCGGCGAGAACAGCACCACGTCGGCGCGCAGCGTCGGGTAGTAGTAGCCGGAAGCCAGCACCAGGCTACGCACCAGCTGCGGCGCCTGCAGAGCGAGGGCGACCGCGACCAGGCTGCCCCACGAGTGGCCGAGCACCACCGCCTGCGTGACGCCGAGCCGCCGCAGCGCCTTCTCGAACAGCGTCGCGTGAGCTCGCGGCGTCCATAGGGCGCGCGGCCGCTCGCTGTAGCCGTAGCCGGGCCGGTCGATGAGGATTACCCGGTGGCGCTCGGCTAACGCGTCGACGACGCCGCTGACCAGGAAGTCCTGGATCATGGTGCCGTTGCCGTGGATGAGCACCAGCGGCTCGCCGCGGCCGCGCTCGAGGTAGTGCAGGCGCACGCCGTCGACGGTCATGAAGCGGCCGCTCGGCGGGTGGCGCCGTTCCGCCTCGCGCGTCTTGGCAACCGCGTAGAGGGCGGAAGCTCCGAGCGCGGCTGCCGCTCCCAGCAGGGTCGGGGCGAGCCAGCTGCGCGTGTTGGATGGCTGCGTCACGGTGAAGGCCTATCTGTTGGGGGCATCCCGCCTGATCGACGGGATCGATCCGACGCGAGGCCGCGTGTCACGGACGGGGAGCTCTGCGAGCGACCGGGCGATCAGGCGCCTGGTGTTCCGCGGCTACGTGCTCGCGGTAGCGGGACACGACCGTCGAGGGCGAGCCGCCGCTCATCAGCGTCTCGGCCGCCGCGACGGCGACCCCGATTTTCTCGATGATCATCAAGGTTGCCTCCGCGCGGCCGTCCCGCCTGCCCCAAGCCAGCCTGACGAGCCAGAGCTCGATCACCTTCTGGGCCTCGCGGGCCAGCATCGTCGAGCGGAGGGGAAAGAAGGGATGTACACGGGGTACTCCGCGCCGCGCGGCGCGGGCGCCCGCGTGGGGGGCAGGACGTGGGAGGCAGGAGAAGGGGCGACCAAAGGCGACCGCCCCTCGAACGGGTTGGCGCGCCCCGAGGTGTGCGGCTCGGGGCGCTACGCGCCTCAGCGGCTAACCGCGGAGCTCTGCTGGGCAAGGCCGGAGAAGGCCTTGCTGGCCTCCTCGACCGCGCGGACCGAGCCCTCGGCGATGGCCTTGCTGTCCTGCACCATGTGCTGCAATCCCTCGCGGACCAGCTCGCCCTGGATCGCGGTGAACTCCTGCACCGAGGCGGCGCGCGTCAGCTTATTGAGGCCGTCGAGGTTGCGCTGCCACTGCTTCTGGCCCAGCTCGAACCAGCTCCGCGAGGCATCCTGGATGGCCTGGGTCAGAACCGTGCCGCAGCGCGTGACGGCTTCGAGGTTCTGCTTGGACTGGTGTGCGAGGCGCTCGCTGTCCTGCCCGGTGAAGCCGAGCGTGCGGGTGAAGCGATCGGCGGCCTCGCGGGCCTGCTGAGAGGCTGTCTCGACGTTCTTCTGCATGATCTGCTTGGCGTCTTCAGCGGCCTTCTGGCTGAGATTGGCCATCTTACTCATGCCGTCGCGGGCAGCTTCAGCGAACTGGGTGTTCTGCTCGGTGGTCTTTTTGATGGTCGCCCTAACGGCCTCAGTGATCTGCTCGTTCTGCTCGGCCTGCTTGTTCGGTGCGGTGGTCGAATTGAAAGCCATGTGCGTTTCCTATCTTTTTCGCATGTCTACTTAGCGTACTTACCAAATACAACAAGCACGCTGCACCCATACCGTGAGCCAAATAGGCTCATTTGGTGCGTTGCACCTATGTTGTGAGGGTTCATTTGCTTTCAAGGCTCAGTAGATTATTTTACGTGAAAAAATTGCGTGTCAGATTTCATCAATCGTCACAGTCAAGGTTCAAGCATCTGATTGCGTTGCACAATCAGCTTCTCGTCGTTCTGGTGATCGCGGCTGGGGCCAAAACAGCCATGCCACCTCAGGACCCTTCGGCGTGTCGGGGAGGTGCGTTCGGCTCTGATCACGAGTGGATCCGAGCACCCACGACCAGGTCGCCAGCAGCCCCTGTGGAGACCCGGATGGCTCGGGGTTGCCGACTGCCGCCTGTGCATCGGCATACTCCAGCATCATGTCTTCGATTTCTGCAGGTCCAATCACGGTCGCTCCTCGGCGGACATGCTGCACCGCACAACGCAACAGGCAGCGCATGTGCTGGTTCCATGTCGGCTATTGATCGGCTGGGTGTGCGAGTCCCACCAAGTGGCTCCGCTTCTGCGGAGCTCAGCCTTGCCGTGTTCTCACGCCAACGTGCCCGTCCCCGCCCCTCGGCAGCCCGAGGGCCGTCCCGCGGCTCTGATCTACAGGCCCAGTCAGGGATCAAGGCGCGGAGAAAGCGCGCACGCCAGCGCGCCCCTCATGAGCATGACGTCCCGCTTGGCGCATGGTTCAGATTAGATGCACGATCTGGCTTGCCACGGCAGGAAACGCCCACCCGCGCTCTCGGGCAGGGCCTCTCCCAGGCGCCAGACGGTATCGAGTAACGGGGCGGAGCCGATCACCCTTCTACGCCCGCGCGAGGACGCCGCTTCCATGCACTTCGTGGGTGGACGTGGGTAGCCCGCCCGTCTGCGGAGCCCGCCGACCAGACGGGGAGGAGGGTTTGGTCGTGGTGCATCCTTGGTGCTGTTAGCTGCCGCGGGTGAGGAGCAGGGCCGCTCCGTAGAACAGCGCCGTCAGGAGTGCGACGTACACCAGCATCAGGAAGTGTCCATGCATGCCAGGATCTTTGCGCATGGCAACGACGATCCGCCAATCCTCTGGGCGCGTCCAACACGCCTTTCGGTACCAGCGCGACAGCCTGCCTGGGACATCCGTGGCGACCGTGTGGATCAGAGCAAGCCACGTCCCCGGGAGACGAGGAGGATGGCAGTCGCCGCCAGAGGGTGAAGCTGGGAGGCATCATTGCTGATGGTCCCGTCCGGCAGGCTGCCGGTGCTGGCCCGCCCGATCAGGTGCACATCCGGCGATACCTGCGGCAATTGCCAGCCCCCTGTTCGCCGAGTTCCTCCCTGTTCATGCATGCTCGTCGCAGTTCGCGGCACATACCTCGTGAGGGTCCGGCACGCCGCTCCTCGTAATACTCACCGCGCCCACGGTACCTGTCGCGACCATCATCGATGCGCACACCGCCGGGGCCGACCGAGATGCCCTGAGCAAAGCTCGTGGCGGGAAGCGCGAGGAGGGTCGCAGCTGCGACCATGCCCAGTGCGAAGCTCCGCATAGCGTCGAACTCCCTGATGCTGCGTTTATGTGAACGCTTTGAGGGTCAAACGCCGTGGTTGACAAAACTGTTCATAAACGTGAGCTGCGGCCGATCACCCCAACAGGCAGCCTCCAAAGAGTGTTCAAGAGGCCGATTTTTCAGCCACTTGGCTGTATGTTGCTCGTCCCCTCTAACGGCACCGAGGATCGGACACTTCGGCTGTGAGCCTACCTGATCCCGCTAAGGCGAGCCTTTCTCGTTCCATACGCCAAGCTTATGCGCTTGGCCCCCAGTTTTGATTTTCAGACACGCTAACCTTACAGGTTCAAGTGCCCGAAAAACCGTCATTTTGTTGAAAGACAGAAGGGCACCCTCCGTGCTCGCTGAGCCTCGACGCGCCAATGAACGCCGCACGGCCCTATTCGGTGCAACCGGCCGAGACATCGGAACGGAGCGAAGCCCGAACTTCCGGGTTATCACCTCGCAGAAATCGGCATTGTGGTCGCGCCTCATCGCCCAGCCGTTCTGCGGGGGAGGCATATGGCTATCGACGTTCGTTCGGACCTGCGTCGGCCGACCACGCTGGCCTTAGCCGCGCTCAGTGCGCTGCTCTTGGTCATTCTGCTCGTCTCAAGCATCTCGCACTCCCGGCAGCAACGCGCCCGAGAGCATCAGATTGGAAATCTGAATAGCCAGCTTGCAGCGGCACAATCAGAGCTGCAGCAGCAGACGCATGCTGCAGGAACGCTCAAAGAGCTGCAAGCGAAAATTATGGCATCAGAGCAGCAAAACATACAGGCCGCACAAGCTGCACAGCAAGCACAAACGCAGCTCCGCGAGTTGGAGCAGAGCAGGCAAGTTGCCGAGCAGAAGGCGAGGGACGCTCTCCAGGCAGCTCAAGCACCAACGCAACGCCTTGCTGATTTGCAGTCCGATGTCCTAAAGACTAGCCAGCAGGTGGCGACGCTACGCGAGTCGGCCCTTTCAGCCGAGCAAGCAGCGGCGGCCCGTACCCAGGAACTCTCGGAGGTAGGTCGGCGGGTAGAAGAGGCCCGCAAGCAGGAAGCGAAGCTGCGAACGGACTTGGCCACTCTGGCGCAGGAGGCGACCACGAAAACCGCCGAGCTGGCTGACGCCGAACAACGACAGCAGCAGGCCCGCGAGGGACTGGCGGCGGCGCAGAAAGAGCTGCTGCAAGTTCGAGCGGATCGGGAGCGCGTAGCCCAGCAGCGAAGTGAATTGGATCAGACCATCACTACCCTCACTCAGGCCCGCGATAAGGTATCAGCGGAAAAGGACCAGAGGGAGCAGCAGCTTCAGCAGACCCGAGCCTCACTGGCCTCCGCACAGAAGGACGTGGCCGCTGCACAGGCTGAACGTGATCGGCTGACGGTAGAGCGTGGACAGGTCGAGCAGGCCATCAAAACTCTAACTGGCAATCGAGAAAAGCTTACCAGCGACCTAGAGGCCGTTCAGAAGCGATATGCGGAAGCTCAGGCGCAGCTTGCTACTCTGACGGAGAGCCTCGCAACGAAGAACAAGGAGGTTGCAGACTTGGAAGGGCGTCTTCGCACAACCCGGCAGGAACTCTCCGAGGCACAGGGCAAGCTAGCCGACACCCGTCAGCAGCTATCCGGTCAGCCCGCTGCGGACGGCTCCGCGCCCCCCGCGACAGGAAGCACATCGCCTGAAGGTGGATCGAAACCACAGTAGAGGGGATGGCTCTGGACAACCTTTCCATGCACGATGCCTACCACGGGCAGTGCTCCACGAGGCGGCCTCTCCTGAGGCTCCGGCCGAGGCCATGGCCATGCGGATCATCTACCCCCAACAATCCGCGCAGCCGTCACGTGAACGCTGAGCCAGCACCATGTGACGACGCTTCCGGCCGTCCTCCGCGGGCCTATCGTGCCAGGCCGCCCACTCTCGTTGCAGCAGCTACGCCGTTGACTGGTTTTCCAAGGTGCTGCGCGCCTGCTCCATCGCGTCCTCCACCATCTCGTGGCGGTCCTCGGCGTCGCCTGAGATGCCAACCGCCTCGCAGCGGCTCATCAGGTTCGCCCGCAAATCATCGAGTGCCGCGACCTGGGCCTCCAGGCTGTCCAGCGTGGAGACGTAGGCGATGATTGTGCCGGCCGCGGTCCCGGCCTGTTCGACGTCACCGCTCTGGACGAATTCGGAGAGGAGGCGGAGGCATTCTGCTCGGTCTGTCATGTCTCACTGCCCCGTGAGCCTGCGCCCGTTGCACGAGGCTCCGCTGTCACCCTGGAACAGCGTGCCCACCAAGGTCCTAACTTCCGGCGCGCGTTCTGCTGTTCTATGGAGCGATCTCACTTTCGGCTGTGGATCAGCCAGCCGAGCAGGTAGCCGATGCCCAGGGCGCCGATGAGCGCCCCGAGTGGCGCCGTCTCCGTATAGCGTCTGACCGCCTCGTTGCCCTGACGGTAGACCTCCTCAGCACCCGGCAGGCGCTCACGGCCCCTCTGGAGGGCATCCTGCGCGACGTCCGCAGCTTGGCCGGCGAGCTGGCTGGCGGCATCCTTGGCCTGCCCCACCAGGTTCTCGACCGTGCCCTGTGCTTCCCGCGCTCGGCCCTCGGTCTGGGTCTTGGTGTCACCGGTCAGGTCGCCGACCGCTCCCTCGACCTTGCCGGCAACCCGGTTGACCTCTCCAGTCACGCGCTTCTCGTCCATAGCTGATCTCCTTGCCTCGGCCATTCTCGTAGGCAGCCGCTCTCGATCCGCCGCGTCCGGGCTGAGATCACGGTCAAGCATCATCGACCTCAGATCTGAGCAGCTGCTGGACCGACGTGGCGCCGCCGGTACCGCAGCGTGCGTTACGGCGCGGGCATCCGGCCATCCGGTGTGTACCGGTCGACCGCCTGCGGCAGGTCGCGCGAGAGGCGGGACAGCAGCTCCTCCCGGGAGAGCCCGGTCCGCTGCGCGAGCGTCGCCAGCACGTCCGGGCCGATGGCCTGCTCAAGATGCTGCGGGGCGATCTCCTGGTTGGGCCCGTGGCTCACCCACGACTGCGCGACCGCCCCGCGCCCGGCCTGGTGGAAACGCTCCAGCATCTCGCCGAGACCTCTGTTCAGGAAGCCTCCGGCCCCCGCGCCACCGAGTGCCCCACCGAGGTTGCCGAGCAATCCGCCGAGCCCACCCTGGCCGGCACCGTGGCCGGCCGCGGCGGGGCTGCCTTGCCCGGCGCCGCCAAGCATTTCCGCAAGCTTGTCCCTGTTCTGGTAACCTGCCAGCGCGAGAAGGCCCAGCAGGGCCGTCATCGACGGGTATCCGTCGCTCATCTCTTGTCTCCCTATTGGCTGCAAGTCAGGACGTTCGCCCGTCTGAGGGGCCGGCGAGTGCCGGCCCCGGGGATCAACGCCTCAGCCGGCTCAGACCGGCTTGCGCGTCGTGCCGGTCGGGCCGGCCGTTCCCGCGCGGCTGACGTTGCCGCGCTCGTCCTCGACCTCGACCTCGGTGCGGCGCACCTTGTCCGACACCGTCTCGGTGCGCTGCTCGACCTCCTTGCGCAGGCCGATCTCCTCCGTCACCCGCACCTCCTTGGAGACCACCGCCTCCTCGCCGCGCTCCGTCGCCTCGATCGTGCGCTCAGCAAACAGCCGCTCGTCGGCGGCCGTCGGCGCGCGGTTGACCGGGCGGCGCTCGACGTGCACGCGCTCGTCGCGCAGGGCGACCTGTTCCTGCACCGGCGTCTCGACCACGTAGGAGCGCACCCGCACGCGCCCAGCTTCGGCCACGCGCTTGCCGACCCGCAGCTGCTCCTCAGCCACCGGGATGGTCTCGTCCCGGCCCACCGCAGCCTGAGTTGCTCCGGTCGCCGCGGAGGCTCCGGTGGTCTGTGTAGTCGCGCCCGTCGCCGCACCCGCAGCACCGGCCGTGCTCGCCGTGCCAGTCGCGGTGCTTGCGCCGTAACCCGTCCAGCCCTCCCGGCGCCACGTCGCCTCGCGCTCGTCCATGTGCACGGCGCCCGAGTTCTCCAGGAACTCGGTGATCTGCGCCACCTGTGACGCGTCGGCGCTCACCACCAGCAGCGTGCCGCCCCGGCTCATCCCCTCGGTGTAGGCGTAGCGGTCCTCCTCCGGCAGGAACAGGTCCTTCAGCGAGGACCAGAACCCGCCCTCGTCCCGTTGGTGGTCGTAGGAGCTCCGCCCCGCCGACGAGTAGGTGCCCTGGCTCTCGGGCGAGAGCCGCACGTTGGTGCGCGGCACGCCCGCCTGGACCAACTGGTTGAGCGCGGCCTCGGCCTGGCTGCGGGTGTCGAACAGGGCGGTGACGGTCTGCTGCATCGGTTTACTCCTCGTTGATCGTCTCGGGTGTGACGGTGCCGTCGGGCTGGATGCGCTCGACGGTGGCGCGCTGCCTGCGCAACGTGACCGGGACCTCGACGTCCTGGCCCATGGTGGTGTGGCGGACGTGGATCTCCTCCTTGAGGACGAGCCGCTTCTCGACCACCAGAACCTCTTCCAGGACCGGGATGATGGTGACGCCCGCCTCCACCCTGACCTCGGGAGCGACTTCCCCCTCCTCGATCACGCGGTCGACGGGCACACGGGTGACGCCGACCGCGTCACTGCGCAGCGTCTCGCGCAGGACCTGCTCGTGCAGGTCGGTGTGGGTGCTGACTCGCACACGGCGCTGCTCGATTAGCCGCTTCTCGACGCGAGCCGTCTCCTCGACGAGGGGGATCAGGACCGCGTCACCGGGCTCCAGTCGCTCGACCGAGGCGGGGTCTTCGGTGCCGGTCTCGCGCGCCGAGGCGTCGCCGCCGCTCATGGCCGGCGCCGAAACGTGTGCGTTGCGTCACCGTCACCCCGGTCGCGAGGTGTGTCGGAATGAGCTGTCATGCCTCTGCTCCTGATCAGCTTCCCGCTGGTTCAGCTTCGTATCGGCCGAGCCGCGTTCCCTCCCACGGTGCGCGTGCGACCGCCGGGAGGCCTAACAGACCGGTGAATGAGGCTGACGACGTCGGACGGGCGCCTACTGCTCCGGCGCAGCAGGATCAGGTGTCCTGTTCAGGTCGATAGGGTCTTCCGCCCTCCGACCCTTCTCGCCTGCCCGCAGCCCGGCCTTCTGCGCCGCTCCCTCGACCTCAAGTTCCGGGTCGGCGGTGATCTTGCCGATCGCTTCCGTGACGGAGCCCTTCCTGGCCTCCGCCTCCTCGGTGGCACGTCGCTCGCTCACGCCACCCTCCCGGGATGATCCACCATGCCCTGCGCGGGCACGCAGTTCTCGATCGTACAAGCCCTTGATCTAAAACTAGTTCCAGTCTCAAATTGTTAGTTCAAATCAACTAGGCTTCATGGTTCCAAAGCACCAGACCTGCGCGTCTTCCTCGGCGCTCGAGCCGGATTGGCGGAGATGAGGCCTCGATCGCGAGCGAACACCACGAGGTCGCTGCGCCGCCTAATCCCGAGCTTCCGGTACAGCGCCGCGACGTGGTTGCGCACCGTCAGACGCGACAGCCCCAGCGTCTCGCCGATCTCCGCGTCGCTCGCGCCAGATCCGACCCGCGCCAGGATCTCGCGCTCGCGCCTGGTCAGGTCGTCGAGGCCGCCCGCCGCCGGCCCGGCACGCCGCGGCCGGCGCAGGGCCGCGAGCTTGTCCAGCACGCCGCGGCTGAACCAGGAGGCGTCCGTCATCGCAGCCTCGATCGCCTCTACCAGCTCGGTCTCGGACCGCCTGCGCTCGGTGATGTCCTGCACGGTGCAGAGCACCGTCGCCTCCCCGCCGATGGTGACCGGCTCCGCGGCGACCAGGCAGTCGAGTTCGGCGCCGTCCCGGGTCCGAAGGCGCCCCTCGAAGTTGCGCACGCCCCCCCCGCGGCCGAGTGCCCGCTCGAAGCGCTCCTGCGAGGCGGCCTCGACCCACAGGCCCACCTCGGCCGGACGCCTGCCGCGCAGCTCGTCGGCGGCGTAGCCGAAGGTCGCCGCGAACGCTTCGTTGACGTCGATGAACCGGAAGCCGTCGCGCGTGCCGAGCGCGGTGGGCGTGGGCGAGAGCTGGAACGCCTTGGTCAGATGCTCCTGGCTGTGCTGGAGGGCGGCCTCGGCCTTCCGCCGGTCCTCGAGGTCGGCGAAGGTGAAGAGCATGCAGCGCTCGTCGCTGGGCATCTCGATCGGCTGTCCGGCGACGATCACCCACTTCTCGGGATCCTTGGGTACGCGCAGGCAGGCTTCCATCTGCGGGATAGTGCGGCCGGCGCGGAGGCAATCGATGGCGAGCTCGCGGCGCTCGGCCTGGCGCAGCACGTCGACTTCGTAGACGGAGCGCCCGATCACGTCTTCGCGGGCGTAGCCGGTGAGGTCGAGGAAGCCCTGATTGACCCGGATTAGGCGCAGGTCGGCGAGGCGGCAGATGGCAGCGGGAGCCGGGTTGGCGGCGAAGGCGCGCTCGAAGCGCTCCTCGGCCTCGTAGCGCTCGGTCTCGTCGTGGACGATCAGGACCAGGCAGTCGGGCAGGCCGGCGGGATCGGTGATGACGAGGCTGCGGATGCGGTGCACCCACCTGGGCTCGTCGGCACCCGCCCTGGTGACCTCGACGACGACGTCGCGGAAGGCTTCGCCGGCGAGCACCCGCTCGACGGGGGGATGTTCCGCGCCTGGGGGATGGTGGTCGCGGTAGTGGGGAACGAAGTTCCGGCGGTAGGCCGCGACGTCGGCGCCGAGCTCCTCCAGGCGCGTCACGCCGTGGGCCGCGAGGGCGGCCTCGTTGGCGTAGGTGATGGTCTGATCCGGCTCGATCAGGATGACGCCTTCGGAGAGCGCGTCGATGATCTGCTGCAGCTGGGAGCGGTCGATCGTCGCCGTCATGGTGCGCCTGCGTCGTACGACGCTCTCAACGTGGAACGGGGTTGGCTGCTGCAAACTCCGGGAGACACGGTGCCGTTCAAAGAGGGGGACCGGGAGCTCACCCCGCCGCGCGACCCATGGAGCGCCTGGGACGTTAGCGGACACCCTCCAGCCGGCCCGCGGGCCGCATCACGCCGCCCGGAGTTCCGCATGCCCGTCGTTGAGTCGTCCTCCCCGCAGCCGGCCCGTGTCCCGCCACCAGCCACACCCAGCACCGCCGGCCTCGTCACCCTCGCCGTCGCTGTCGTCGTGATCGCCGCCCTCTACCTGGCCCGCGAGGTCTTCATCCCCCTGGTTCTCGCGGTCCTGCTGAGCTTCGTCCTCACCCCCGTCGTCAACCTCCTGCGCCGCCTCCGGCTCGGCCGCGTGCCCTCCGTCATCGCCGCCGTCCTCCTCGCCCTGGGCGTCATCCTGGCCATCGGCGGCGTCATCGGCCTGCAGGTCGCCGGCCTCGCCAAGAACCTGCCCGAGTACCAGACCACGGTGCAGCGCAAGGTCTCGGGCCTGCAGGAGGGCGTGCTGGGTCGCGCCAACGAGCTCATCAGCCGCTTCAACCGCCAGGTCAGCGAGGCCTCCAGCAAGGCGTCGGCATCGGGCACGACAGCGTCGTCCTCGGGCGGGCAGACACCCAAGCCCGTGCTGGTCAAGGTGCAGGAGCCCGACCCGTCGCCGCTTGTCCTGGCCGAGAAGGTCCTCGGCCCCATCGTCTCGCCGCTCACCACAGTCGGCATCGTGCTGGTGGTGGTGATCTTCATCCTCATGCAGCGCGAGGACCTGCGCGACCGCCTTATCCGCCTGTTCGGCTCGGGCGACCTGCACCGTACCACCATGGCGATGGACGACGCTGCCGGGCGGCTCGGCACCTTCTTCCTGGCCCAACTCGGGATGTCCGAGGCGTTTCGGGTGCGAGCGGCCCGCATCGCGCCTTGAACCACTGCCGTTCGGGATCCACGAGCGTGATTGAGGACATGCGCGTGCCCAACATGCGCTGGGCGAGCTTTGCCAAAGCGTCGAACTCAGGCTGTGGCGGCGTGTCGAGGAGAGCGATCTCGGCGAGCGCCTTCTGGCGCACCGCTTCTCGTTGGTCGTCCGACATGCTGCCTCACCGCACTCTTCGGCTGGTGCTATATCGGCGGCAGTGAATGTCTGGTTTCTAACGGTTCCGGCTAGGGGCAACCATTGCCGTGGTTAAGCCGATCAGGATCTTAGCTTAAGCAGTCGGGTACGGTCTCTGGAACAGGTCACCTATGGCCTTGCGCCGGAACACCGTGCGCCAGCGGCGGCGCTGATGCTCGTCGCGGTCGTGCAGCATGTGACAGCGCTGGCAGAACGCCGCCAGGTTGGCGTCCTCGTTGTTGGCCGTGTCGTGGTCGCGGTGCGCTGCTGCCAGGACCACCCTCGTGATCCGGATACGGGCAAGCAGGTCCTCATCGCGCAGCCGCTGCCGGAGCCGGCGGCCCCGGCCGTCACGCCAGCTCGCGACTTCGGCATCCCACCAGCGACCGTCGCCGAGGTGGAAGACCCGCTGCAGGTGAGGGCGGGCGCATTCCTCGCACCGGCCCCGCGCCCGGCGGAAGCGGATCGCGTCGGAGAGCTGAGGCCAGTCGATGGGGTAGAAGAAGCGGTGCTCCGGTCGGATCGGCATCCCTGCTCCCCGAGTCGGCGGGCTTGCTGCTGAGGGAGCTTAGCTGGTCCCTGGATTAATCTCGACCTACCGGGGCAGCGGGGAGCGGGTTTCTGTAGAAAGGTAGAGCAGTGAGA
>JAEWKL010000635.1 GCA_023386115.1 Pseudomonadota bacterium | reverse complement strand
GGTCGTGCGCCTCGGCGGCAGCCGCGCCCAGCGCGAGGTGATCGAGGACACGCTCCTCGTCGCCCTGATGCGGGCCGGCGAGGCCGAGAAGGCCCTGACGCTCCTCGACCGCCGCCTCCACCGCCGCCCCTCGCCGCGCGACGCACGCTGGCAGGCCCAGCTCACCGCCTGACGAGCACCCGCCGAGATACCCGCAAAGAGATCCTGATGTCGAACCCCGCCGCCGCCCTGCCCAGAGATTCCGTCCGCGCCGAGACCGGCACCGGCAACGTTCTGCGCCTCGCCCTCGCCCAGGCGCTGGCCGGCGCCAACTCGGTCGTCGTCTACGCCACCGGCGCCGTCATCGGCAGCCGGCTGGCGCCGGATCCGGCCCTCGCGACCCTGCCGATCTCGATCTTCGTCGTCGGCATGGCCGCCTGCACCCTGCCGGCCGGACGCATCGCCCGCCGGTACGGCCGCCGCACGGCGTTCCTGGCCGGGACCGGGAGCGGCGTGCTCGTCGGGCTCCTGGCGGCGCTCGCGGTCGTCCTGTCCTCGTTCTGGCTGTTCTGCGCCGCGACCTTCTTCGGCGGCGCCTATGCCGCCGTGGTGCTGTCGTTCCGCTTCGCCGCCGCCGATTGCGTCGCGCCGGCGCGCCGGCCGCGGGCGCTGTCGGCCGTGATGGCCGGCGGTGTCTTCGCCGGGATCATCGGCCCGCAGCTCGTCAGCCACACCATGTCCCTGTGGCCGGCTCACGTCTTCGCCGCCACGTTCCTGGCCCAAGCCGCGGTGGCGGCCCTGTCGGCCGTCGTGCTCGTGGGCGTGCGGCTGCCGGGACCGACGCAAGCCGACCTCTCCGGCGGCCGCAAGCTCTCCGAGATCGCCCGCCAGCCCCGCTTCGTCACCGCCGTCCTGTGCGGGGTGGTGTCCTACCTGCTGATGAACTTCCTGATGACCGCCGCGCCGCTGGCGATGCATCTGTGCGGCTTCACGCAGGACGACGCCAATCTCGGCCTGCAATGGCACGTGATCGCCATGTACGCGCCGAGCTTCTTCACCGGGCGGCTGATCGCGCGGTTCGGGGCGCCGCGCGTGGTGGCGGCGGGGTTGTCGCTCACGGCGGTGGCGGCCTTCGTCGGACTGTCGGGCCTCGACCTCGCCCATTTCTGGGCCTTCCTGGTCCTGCTCGGCCTCGGCTGGAACTTCGGCTTCGTCGGTGCCTCCGCGATGGTGCTCGAATGCCACCGGCCGGAGGAGCGGACCCGGGTGCAGTCGCTCAACGACTTCGTGGTGTTCGGCACGATGGCGGTCGGCTCGTTCTCCTCCGGCGGGCTGCTCGCCCGCTACGGCTGGGACGTCGTCCTGTGGGTGTCGTTCGCGCCGCTCGCAGTGGCGGTCGCGGCGCTCAGCCTGTCGGCGGCGTCGCGGCCCGTGCGGACGGCGGGGTAGCTACCGCCGCCGCGCCGGCTCCCGGCTCAAGCCCCGGGCGGCCAGCTCCTCCTCGTAGCGGGAGAACCGCGTCGCCTGCTCCTCGCCGAGGCGGCGCAGGAAGTCGAAGGCGTAGATCCCGGTATCGTGCATGTCGTCGAAGGTGAGCTTGACGGCGTAGTTGCCGACGGGCGCCACCGCCAGGATCTCGACCTCGCGCTTGCCGGGAAGCCATTTCCGCTCGGAGGGCGCGTGGCCCTGGACCTCGGCCGAGGGGCTCTCGACCCGCAGGTACTCCGCCGGCAGGGCATAGGCCGCGCCGCTCGCGAAGGTGACGTGGAGGGTGCGCTTGTCGCGCGACAGCCGGATCTCGGTGGGCCAGTCAGCCTCATCGGTCATGGGTTGCGTCTCCCTGCGCCTCAGGCACAACTTGCCCGTGGTCTCACGAGCGCTCATATGCAGGCTGATATCCGGCCGCCAGAGCCGCGTCCCGAGGATAGTGTTCGCATGTGGGGTCCCCGTACCGACGATCCGATGCCGACCGTGCCCGTGCCGGCGCGGCCGGCGCCGCTGATCGATCCGTTCCAGCGCGCGATCACCTACCTGCGGGTCTCGGTGACCGATCGGTGCGACCTGCGCTGCGTCTACTGCATGTCCGAGGACATGACGTTCCTGCCCAAGCGCGACCTGCTCACGCTGGAGGAGCTGGACCGGGTCTGCTCGGTCTTCGTGGAGCACGGCGTGCGCAAGCTGCGCATCACCGGCGGCGAGCCGCTGGTGCGCCGGGACATCATGCGGCTGTTCCGCAACCTCTCGCGCCACCTCGCCTCCGGGGCGCTCGAGGAGATGACGCTCACCACCAACGGCACGCGCCTGCGCCAGCACGCCGCCGAGCTGGCGGATCTCGGCATGCGCCGGATCAACGTCTCCCTCGATACGCTGGACCCCGACAAGTTCCGGGCGATCACCCGGCGCGGCGACCTGCCCACGGTGCTCGACGGCATCGCGGCGGCCCGCGAGGCGGGCCTCAAGGTCAAGATCAACGCCGTGGCGCTGAAAGGGGTCAACGAGGACGAGATCTCAGGCATGCTCGACTGGGCCCACGGGCTCGGCATGGAGATGACGCTGATCGAGGTGATGCCGCTCGGCGACATCGAGCCCGACCGGGTCGACCAGTTCCTGCCGCTCTCGGTGGTGCGCGAGCGCCTGTCGGAGCGCTACACCCTCACCCCGCTGCCCGACCGCACCGGCGGTCCGGCCCGCTACGTGCGGGTGGAGGAGACCGGCGGGCGGCTCGGCTTCATCACGCCGCTCACCCACAATTTCTGCGAGAGCTGCAACCGGGTGCGCCTGACCTGCACCGGCCAGCTCTACCTGTGCCTGGGCCAGGAGGACGCCGCCGACCTGCGGGCGGCGCTCCGCGCCTCCCCCGACGACGCGGTGGTGGCCGAGGCGATCGCGGAGGCGATCAGCCGCAAGCCGAAGGGCCACGACTTCGTCATCGCCCGCGCGGCGAAGCCGGCGGTGCCGCGGCACATGAGCACGACGGGGGGCTGAAGCCCCCTCGCTCAGATCCGGAACCCCATCCGCAACGCCCCCCAGTGCCGGCCATGCACCCGGATCGGGCTCGAGACCTCGCGCAGGGGCGGCCGGCCGGACTCGTCCTGCGGGCAGGCCTGGACCAGGAAGGCCCGCGTCGAGCGGGCGGCGGACAGGCCGATGCGGTCGTCGTAGAGCCGGCGCTGGCGGGCATGGAGGGCGTTCCAGGACGGGTCGCCAGCCCGCGGCGCCTGGGCCTGGGCGCGGTTGTGCACCGGGGCATAGCCGTTGCGGTCGACCGCGAAGCAGAAGGCCGTGCGCGGATCGGCCAGCAGCAGCGGCTCGAGGATCGGCGGCAGGAGATCCTCCAGGGCCGGCACGGCGGCGGTCAGGTAATGCGGCGGCTCGATGCCGGCGACGGGGCGGTAGGTGGTGTCGAACAGGGCGTGATGCGCGAGCCGGCCCGCGGCCAGGGCCTGTTCCAGCGCGGTGGCGACCGCAGCGGCCCCTCCCGTCGCCGCCGCGATCAGCGGCCGGTTCTCCTCCTCGATCGCCACCAGGGCGTCGCGCATCCGCGCCTCGGACGCCGCATCCGTGAGAGCGCAATGCAGCCCGCGCGGGCTCGCGCCGACGACCTGCGCCTGCATCCGGCCGATGCCGCGCACATCGAGGGAGAGGCGGGCGCCGACGGCGCCGCCGCAGCCCTCCGGCGGGGTCAGGAGCAGGCCGCCCCGGCTCAGGTCGAGCACCCGCCCGAGGCCCCAATTCCCGACCCGGACCGCGAGGTCGACCGGGTAGCGGTCATGCACCCGCCGGTCACCGATCTCCGCCTGGCGCAAGGACGCGACCGTCCGCCCGACGAGCCCTCCGGCGAGCCCGGCGACACCGGCTCCGACCGATTGCGCGGCCTCCATCCGCCGGGCCGCCTCGTCGGCGGCACCCATCGCCAGGGCTGCGTCCCGGCCGAGATCGTCGGTGGATCGCGCGAGATCCTGCGCCGCGTCGGAGAGGCGCCGGGCCGACATCGCCTGGGCCTCGGCCGCTGCACCGGCCGTGGCGACGGCCGGGCGCAGGCAAGCCAGGGAGGTCGCGACGCTGCCCATCGCCACCGCCCCGGGGCCGGAGAGGCGGCGGCTCAAGTGCCGCACCTCCTCCACCGCCCGGGCGGCATCGGCCGACAGGAGCTTGAATTCCTCCGCCGCCTGCCAGAGCGCTCCGCCGCCCGCGCCAGCGCGCGCCGCCTCGACGGTGGCATTGAGGGCGAGGCGGTTCGCCTGCCGCGCCAGGGTCGCCACCGCCTCGACGATGCGGGCGGCGTCCTGCGCGGCGCCCCCCATCTCGGCTTCGAGGACGCGGCTCTGCGCGTCGGTGCGCTCGAGGTGGCGGCCGGCCTGGACCAGCA
>JAEWKL010000633.1 GCA_023386115.1 Pseudomonadota bacterium | reverse complement strand
CTGGGCCGGCGGGGGGGGCCGCCCGCTGCCCCCACGATCCCTGCGCCTCTCACGAAGCTCCCCTCTCCCTCGAGGGCGGCATCGCCGCAGCGGGAGTTTCGTGAGGTGCACCGAAGGCCCCCGCCGGGAGCCCTCCGATCACCCCATCATGCAATCATCGCGTCGTGCCTCGTCGTCCCGAGGCCGGCCACAGGCAAGGCGGAGCGCCAGGATGTCGAGTGTGTGGCAATATCTGACCCTCGGTCTCGGGCGCGAGACCTTCGGGATCGACATCGAGAACGTCCAGGAGATCCTCGATTACCGCGTGCCCGCATCGCTGCCGCAGGCGCCCGCCTTCCTCGTCGGCATGATCGACGTGCGCGGCCAGAGCTACCCGGTGGTCGACCTGCGGACCAAGCTCGGCCTGCCGCCGGAGGAGCCGACGCCGGCGACCCGGATCATCCTGCTCAACGTCCCGATGGCGGAGCGCACGATGCGGGTCGGCTTCGTGGCCGACCGGGTCTTCGAGGTGGCGGAACTGGACCGCGCCGAGATGGAAGCCGCCCCCGAGGTCGGCGGGCGCTGGCGCTCCAGCTACATCGCCGGCATCGGCCGGCGCGGCGACGCCTTCGTGGTCGTGTTCGACCTCGCGCGGCTGATGGCGGGCGACGAGCCGGCGCTCGCCGGCCCCGCCTTGGCGGCCTGAGACCCGGCGCCCAAGCGATCCTTCCTCAGATCCTTCTTCAAGCGATCCTTCCTGAAGTAACCCTTCCGCGAGCGGCTCCTCACGTGTCCCTCTCACCGATGCCCCTCCCCCTCACGTCGCAGCAGCTGAGCGAGCGTGACTTCCGGTCGATCGCCGAGGTCATCGAGGCGCGCGTCGGCATCCAGCTGCCGCCCTCCAAGCGCACGATGGTGGAGGGGCGCCTGCGCAAGCGCGTGCGGGCCCTCCAGCTCGAGAGCCTGGACGCCTATGCCCGCCACCTCTTCGACGAGGGACGGCTGGCGGACGAGTTCGTGCACCTCGTCGATTGCGTGACGACCAACAAGACTGACTTCTTCCGCGAGCCGGCGCATTTCGACCTCTTGCGCGAGACGCTGGTGCCGCGGCTCTGCGCCCTTCCCGTCCATCGCGGCGAGCGCCCCCTCCTGAAGGTCTGGAGTGCCGCCGCCTCCACCGGAGCCGAGGCCTACACCTTGGCGATGGTGCTGCAGGACATGATCGCGGCGGGCCACGGCTTCGCCTATGCGATCCTCGGCACCGACGTCTCGACGGAGGTCCTGCGGTCCGCCGTGGACGGGATCTACTCCGACGAGATGCTCGCCGCGGTGCCGCCGGAGTTCCGGCGCCGCTACGTCATGACGGCCCGCGACCCCGCCCGGCAGGTCGGCCGGATCGTGCCCGAGCTGCGCCGCCGGGTCCGCTTCCGCCACCTCAACCTGATGGAGGAACTCTACTCCGTCGACCGCGACGTCGACGTCATCTTCTGCCGCAACGTCCTGATCTACTTCGACCGGCCGACGCAGAAGGCGGTGCTCGGGCGGCTCGCCAGCCACCTGCGCCCAGGCGGCTACCTGGCCGTGGGCCATTCCGAATCGATGTCCGTTGCCGGCGTCCCGGGTCTGACCCAGGTGACGTCGACGGTCTTTCGCCGCTGAAGGGATCCTCGATGCCCGCGCGCCCCCCGATCCGCGTCCTCGTCGTGGACGACTCGGCCTCCGTCCGGCAGACGCTCTGTCAGATCCTCGCCACGGCGCCAGACATTGCGGTCCTGGGCACGGCCGCCGATCCCTTCGTGGCGGCGCGGCGTATCCAGGAGGAGGTGCCCGACGTCATCATCCTCGACCTGGAGATGCCGCGCATGGACGGCCTCACCTTCCTGCGCAAGATCATGGCGCAGCGGCCGATCCCGGTGATCGTCTGCTCGACGCTGACCGAGGCGGGATCGCGCATGCTCTTCGACGTGCTGGAGGCGGGCGCCGTCGACGTGCTGCCGAAGCCCAGGATCGACACGCGCCAGTACCTCGTCGAGTCCTCCGTGCGGGTCTGCGACGCCGTTCGGGCCGCTGCCCGCTCGCGCCTGCGCCCGCGGCGCTCGGTCTGCCGGACCGTCGAGGCCAAGCTGTCGGCGGACGCGATTCTGCCGCCGCCGGTCGCGACCCGCCGCGTGGCCGGGACGGAGCCGATCATCTGCATCGGCGCCTCGACCGGCGGCACCGAGGCCCTGCGCGACGTGCTGGAGCTTCTGCCGGCAGACTCGCCCGGCATCGTCGTCGTTCAGCACATGCCGGAGCACTTCACCGCCGCCTTCGCCCGCCGGCTCGACGGGCTGTGCGTCATCGCGGTCAAGGAGGCGGAGACCGGCGATGCGGTGCTGCCCGGCCGTGCCCTGATCGCGCCGGGCGGGCGGCACCTCTTGGTCCAGCGCACCGGCGGGACCTACTCGGTCGCGGTCAAGGACGGCCCGCTCGTCTCGCGCCATCGCCCCTCCGTCGACGTCATGTTCCGGTCGGCGGCGCAAGCCGCGGGAGCCAACGCGCTCGGCATCCTGATGACCGGGATGGGTGACGACGGCGCGAACGGCCTTCTGGAGATGCGCCGCGCTGGCGCCCCGACGATCGCCCAGGACGAGGAGAGCTGCGTCGTGTTCGGGATGCCTAAGGAGGCGATCGAGCGCGGAGCGGCGGCCAAGGTGGTCCCCCTCGATCGCATTCACCTGGAGATCCAGCGCTTTGCCGCCGCTCAGCCCCTGGGCCGGACCGCGTGAGGCAGCTTGGACTTGAACGCCGGCCCTCCCTACCCATCTGAGGTACAGGCCGGCCGTGGGGGCCGGGCAGTCCCCTGCCCTCCCCCGTCGCCTCGATGGGATCCCTCGGGGTCCGGGCGAGTTGACAGGCAAGCCGGCTACCCTTAAACGACCGCTCACCGACGGGGCGCCGCGACGAACGGCTCTGCCCTCCGGGACTTTCCGAGAGACGATGAAGCAAGGGCCAGGGCAACCCGGCGCTGCTTTCTGTTCTCTAGGGTATGAGATCTGGCTCCGGCCCGGTCAGCTCTTTGACAAGTTCATACGAGAAAGAGAAGCGTGGACGGCGTCGTCCCTGCGGACCGGATCTTCGGGTCTGGTCGTGAGTAGGATGATGCTGGTCTGACGTTTCGGTGCTCACACGACCTGGTGGAAACGCCGGTCGGTTGTGAGCCTCCGTTTTGTTGTGATCAGCTATGATCAGCTCTTCAACTTGAGAGTTTGATCCTG
>JAEWKL010000572.1 GCA_023386115.1 Pseudomonadota bacterium | reverse complement strand
GGGTGGCGGCGCCCGCCGCCCGCAGCTCCGTCGCGCCGAACGGGGCAGGGGCACCCGGTGCCGCGACGGCCTCGAAGCGCAGCGCGTCGCTCGGATCGCCGGCGATGTCGGCACCGGGCTCGACCGTGAGCGCGTCGCGCGGCAATGCGACGAGGACCGGACCGCCTGGACCCTCCGCCAGGACCACGACCGCCCGGGCGTGCCGGCCGAACGGGACGCTCCAAGCGTGGCCGGTCGCGCGGCCAGCGGTATCGAGCCTGACGTCCGATCCTTGCGCGACGGCGAGCGGCCCGGCCGGAACCTCGATCCCGGCGCGGGCCAGGACGAAGCCGGCCAGCATCGTGTCGGCCAGCGGCAGCGGCAGGGCGTGGCTCCCTGCCACCGTCAGGAGCGACAGGGCGTCGGCGACCGGCACCCCGAACCCGCCAGCCGCCTCCGGCAGGATCGCGGCCGGCAGGCCGACCTCGTCGAGGACCGCCCACAGATCCTCGGGCCACTCGCCCGCCGCAATCCTGGCGCGGGCCGGCGGGGTCAGGCGGTCGGCGAGCAGGCGGTCGGCGGTCTCGCGCAGCATCGCGCCGGCATCGTCCATCTGGATGTCCAACGGGACGTTTCCTTGGGAGTCGGTCATGTCAGCGCCCCTGGAAGGCGGGCCGGCGCTTCTCGAGGAAGGCGGTCTTGCCCTCGTGGTGGTCGGCGGTCTGGAACAGGGCGGCCTGCGCGCTACGCTCCCAATCGAGAACCTCGTCGATCCCGCGCGCCAGCCATTCCTTGGCCATCGCGGTCGAGAGCGGCGCCAGCCCGTCATAGGTGTGGGCGAGGGCGAGGGCCCGGTCGAGAGTGTGGCCGTCCGGCACGACCTCGTCGACGAGGCCGATGGCGAGGCCGTCCCGGGCGCCGACGGGATTCGCCTGGAGCAGGATCTGGCGGGCGCGGCCCTGGCCGACCCGGGCCGGCAGGGTGTGGAGGAGGCCGGCATCGGCCACCAGCCCGACCTTCGGGAACGAGGCCACGAACCGGGCTCCCTCGCCGGCGACGATCGTGTCGCACAGGAGCGCGAGGCTGAAGCCCGCGCCGGCGGCCCAGCCCTCGACGGCGGCGATGTAGGGCTTGGCCGATTTCACGATCGCCCGGACGATGCCGTGGAGAAGACGGAACCGATCGCGCCCGCCGGCGAGCCCGTCGGCCTTCATCGCCGTGAGGTCGCCGCCGGCGCTGAAGACCTGCGGTCCGCCGGTGATCACGACCGCCCGGATCGCGGGGTCGCCTTCGATGCGCTCGATCGCCTCGGCGAGCGCCACCCGGATCGCCGGAGTCAGCGCGTTGCGCTTTCCCAGCTCGTTGAGCGTCAGGATCGCGACCGCGCCGTCGCGGCGCTCCAGCAGCACTCCCTCGTCGGACAGGATCGTCCCGCTCATCGCGCCGCTCCCTCGTCGGGGCCTGCGAACACCGCGCGCCCGTTGTTGATCACCACCACGTCGCGCTCCGGCACCAGAGCCCGGAACGATCCGTCGCGCCAGATCTCCACCCGCACGGTCTCGCCCGGATAGACCGGCGCGGAGAAGCGCAGGGCGAGCTCGCGGAAGCGGGCGGGCTCGTAATTCCCGAGTTCTCGCAGGAGGGCGTGGCCGACCACGCCGAGGGTGCAGAGCCCGTGCAGGATCGGGCGCGGGAAGCCGGCCCGTGCCGCCACCTCCGGGTCGGCGTGAAGCGGGTTGTCGTCGCCGTTCAGCCGGTAATAGAGCGCCTGCTCGGGTCGGGTCGGCATCTCCACCACGGTGTCGGGCGGGGTCTCGGGCAGGATGTGCGGCTCCGCCACCGGGCCGGAGGGACCGCCGAAGCCGCCATCGCCGCGCAGGAAGGTGGTGCTGCGCGTCGTCGCGAGCAGCGTGCCGTCGCCGTCGCGCACCTCCTTCTCCGAGTAGACCAGCGCGCCCCGTCCCGCGCCCTTGTCGACGAGCCCGGTGATGCGGGTGGTGCCGATGATCTCGCCCTCGACCGGGAGCGGCCGGTGCATGGCGATGCGCTGCTCGCCGTGGACGACCCGGACCGCATCGATGCCGGTCCCCGGATCCGCCATCCAGAAGCCGGGGTGGCCCAGCACGACCGACATCGTCGGCACCGCCCTGAGGGGCCGGTCACCGTCGACGAAGTCGAGCTGGCGCGTGTCGAGCGGGTCCTGACCGAACCCGACCGAGAGCGCGTAGAGCACGCTGTCGCGCCGCGCGAGGTGCTGGCGCACCTCCGGGATGCGGTGGCGCATCAGGGAATCGTAGGTGAAGGACATGGCTCGGGACGCTTCCGCTCGATCTGTTCAGTAAAAATTGAGCGCGGGATGCCCACTTCCGTGAGAGACCGGCAGGGGGTGAGGGGATACGCTTCCGTATAGCGTTCAGGCCGTCGTGCTGGCAGCGGGACGGTTCGAGCGAGACTCAGGACCGTAGCACCCTCACCCCTGGCCCCTCGCCCACACGGGAGAGGGGAACCCCGCCCGACTTGGAGTCGTCGGCCACGGTCGCCTCCCGCCGTCTCGGCCACAGGCTCGCCAATCCCCTCGGGCAGAGGCAGAGCACCGCCACCAGCACCACCCCGAGCACCAGCTTGTCGCCGTAGGCGCCGAGCGACGCGAAGCTCTTCTGGGAGAGGAGCAGCGCCGTGCCGAGGAGCGGCCCGAGCAGGATGCGCCGCCCGGCGAGGATCACCCCGGTCAGCATCAGGACGAGGAAGTAGGTGTCGAACAGATCGGTGCCGACATAGGCGCGCTGGAACGCGTAGAGCCAGCCGGCCGCGGCGCTGATCACCGCCGAGAGCAGGAAGACCTGCAGCCGGATGCGGTTGCCGTCGAGGCCGCACATCGTGGCGAGGCGGGGATTCATGTGGACCATGAGCGCCGCCTGGCCGAGGCGCGAGCGCCGGAAGCGGTGGACGACGTAGAGGGTAAGGAGCAGCAGGAGGTAGGCGAAGGGCCAGAACTCGGCACTGCGCCCCGCCGTCAGCGCGATCGGCCCGATCGACAGGTCGAGGGGCGGGATGCCCACGATGCCGTCTGAGCCGCCGAGGAAGTCCCAGTTCGACGCCACGTTCATGCACACCACCGCGGCCGCGTAGGTGACGAGCGAGAAGGCGAATTCCCGCGTGCGCAGGGTGATCACCCCGAGCACCAGCGCGAGGCCCAAGGCCGCCAGCACGGCGCCGGCGAGCGCCGTCCAGGCACTGAGCCCGTAGGTCACGGTGAGGATCGCCGCCGCGTAGGCGCCGGTGGCGAAGAAGGCGGTGTGGACGAGGCTGATCTCGCCGAGATCCGACAGGATCACGTCGAGGCCGTAGGACATCGCGGAGAAGATCGCGATCGCCACCAGCGTGTCGTAGACCAGCGTCGAGCCGCCGAGCAGCACCGGGAGCAGGAAGCCTGCGGCGGCAAGCAGGGCCGCGAGGGCGAGGCGCGCGAGGGGATGGGTCATCGGGCAAAGCTCCCCGAGGCCGACAGCGCGCCGGGCCGCAGCACCATCGCGGCGATGAGGAGCGCGAAGACCGCCGCCGTCGTGTAGGCCGGCGAGACGAGGGCGCCGAAGAGCGCGGTGAAGAGGCCGATGCCGAGCCCGGCGACGTAGCTGCCGAGCACGCTGCCGATGCCGCCGAGCACCACCACCACGAAGGTCATCACCACCTGGTCGAAGCCCATCGAGGTCAGGATCGGCGTGCGCGGCGCCACCAGCGCCGCCGCGAAGGCGACCGCCGCGCCCTCGAAGGCGAAGATGCCCATGTAGATCCGCGAGACCCGCAAGCCCCCGAGCGTCGTCAGCCGCGGATCCTCCGCCACCATCCGGACCGCGGCGCCGAGCCAGCTCCGGTGCAGGGCGAGATAGAGCCCGGCGAAGACCAGGATCGTCGCGCCGACCAGGATCGCGTCCTGCACGGTGAACCAGACCGGACCGAGATGGACGCTCATCTCCTGGAACGGGCTCGCCAGGGTCTGGGGCTTCGGGCCGAAGGCGAGGCCGGCCGCGCCCTCCAGCGCTTGGCCGAAGCCGAGGGTCACGATCATCAGGCTGACGAGATCCTGCGAGAGCGTGAGCCGCAGGAACAGGCGCTGCATCACCGCGCCGAGGATGGCGCCGAGCAGCACCGCGGCCAGGACCGCAGCCGGGTAGGGCAAGCCGGTCGCCGCCATGACCCACCAGGCCACGAAGGCGCCGATCATGTACATCTGGCCGTGACCGAAATTCACGAGCCGCGCGGCGCCGAGGAGCAGCGTCCAGCCGACCGCGACGAGCGCGTAGGCGTGGCCGATGATGACGCCGTTGACGAGTTGCTGGGCGACGTTCATCCGTGGCTCGCTCCGAGATAGGCCTCGACGATGCGCGGGTCGTTCCGCATCTCGGCCACCGAGCCGGTGGCCACCACGCGGCCGCGCTCCAGGAGGTGCAGCACGTCGGTGACCTCGGCCGCCGCATGCACGTTCTGCTCGACGAGCAGCACCGTCAGCCCACCCTCGACCAGCTCGCGGATGGTGGCGAGGAGCGTCGAGACCAGCCGGGGCGCGAGCCCGATCGAGGGCTCGTCGAGGAGGAGGAGCTTCGGGGCCATGCGAAGCGCCCGGCCGACCGCGAGCATCTGGCGCTCGCCGCCGGAGAGCGAGCCGGCGAGGTTCGACCGGCGCTCGCGCAGGCGCGGGAAGAGGGCGTAGACGTCCTCAACCACGTAAGTTCGCCCGCCATGGCTGCTCCGGGGGCGGGCCACCGCCTTCAGGTTCTCCTCGACCGAGAGGCCGAGGAACACGCCGCGCCCCTCCGGCACCAGCTGGACGCCGCGGCGCACGCGCTCTTCCGCCGAGAGCCCGGCCAGCTCCTCGCCGTCGAGCCGGACCGAGCCGCTGATCCGGGGCTCGGCCCGCGACCAGTTGGCAACCGCGTTGATCAGCGTCGACTTGCCGGCTCCGTTGGCGCCGATCACCCCGGCGAGCGTGCCGGGCTCGACGACGAGGTGTTCGACCGCGACCGCCTCGGCCCGGCCGTAGGCGACCCGCAACCCGCCGATCTCGAGCCGCGCGCTCACGCCGCCCTCCCGAGATAGGCCGCGAGCACGCGCGGGTCGGCCTGGATCTCGGCGGGCCGGCCCGTGGCGATCATCCGGCCGAGCTCGAGGACGACGACCTCGTCGGCGATCGCCATGACGAGGTCCATGTGGTGCTCGATCAAGACCACGGCGAGGCCGGTGTCGCGCATGCGCTCCAGCACGCCCCGGAGCGCGATCATGTCCGGGCCCCCGAGGCCCGCCGCCGGCTCGTCGAGGAGCACGACCCGGGCGCCAGGGGCGGCGGCGAGCGCGATCGAGAGCATGCGCTGCGTGCCGTAGGAGAGTTCGCCCGGCAGCCGCCCGTGGGTGCTCTCCGGAACGTGGTAGGCGAGGAGGTGGGCCCGCGCCTGCGCCTCGATCGCGCGCCGCCGCCGCGCCTCGATCCAGGGCAGGAAGACCGATTGGGCGAGCGGGCTCGGGCGACTCTCCATCAGGGCCGCCGCCATGTTCTCCAGCACCGTCATGCCGCCGAAGAACGCGTTCTGCTGAAAGGTGCGGCGCAGGCCCGCCCGCGCTAGGTCGTGGGCCGGCTTGCGCGTCACGTCCGTCCCGTCGAGCCGGAGGCTGCCGCCATGCGACACCATGTTGGTGGCGGCCATGAAGCAGGTGCTCTTGCCCGCCCCGTTCGGCCCGATGATGCCGAGGATCCGCCCGGCGGCAACGGACCACGACATCTCCGTCAGGGCCTGGAACCCGCCGAAGCGGACCGACAGGTCCTGGACGGCGAGGACCGGCCTCGTGTCAGCTCTCGACGACAATCTTGCCATCCTTGACCGTGAACACGAAGTGCCGGTGCTGCATCTGGCCGTTGGGCTCGAAGCGCACGGTACCGAAGATCGTGCCGGGGATCTCCTGGCCGCGGATCGCGCCCGCGACCGCCTTGCGGTCGAGGACGCCGGCCTTGGCGACCGCCTTGGCCCAGACCTCGAGCGAGGCGGCGCCGAGCGCCATGAACTTGTCGGGCTCGGTCTTGAACTGCTTCTGCATCTGCGCGACGAAGCGCTTGTTCTCCGGGTTGCTCGCGAAGGGCTCGGTCTCGGGAAAGTAGATGTCGGCGCTGTGCAGCCCGTTGGCGGCCTTGCCGGTGGTCTCGATCACGCTCGGGCCGACCGTGCCGACGGTGCAGACCACCGGCACGCCGACATTCGCTTGCGCGTATTGCTGCAGGAAGGCCGGCAGCCCGGCGCCCTCGTTGGCGTTGATGCTGATGACGTAATCGGGCTTGGCGTCCCGGATGCTGGTGATCTCGACCCGGAAATCGGTCTGCGGAAACGGGAACTTGAGCGTCTGGGCGATGGTGTAGTCGAGGCCCGCTTTCTTGAATTCCGCTTCGATCCCCTGCTGGGCGCCGTTGCCGTAGGCGTCGTTCTCGGTGACGAAGACGATGCGGGCCTTTTTCGTCTTGCCGCCGAGATATCGCGCGATGATCGCCGCGTCCTGCGCGTTGGCGCTGTTGAGGCGGATCGCCAGCGGGTTCGAGGCGCTCGCCAGGATCGCGTCGGCCTTCGAGATCATCGTGATGTCGAGGATGCCGGCCCGCGCGAGCACCGATTGCATCGCGAGCGTCACCGGGCTGTTCCAGCCCTCCAGCACCACCGCGACGCCGGCCGCCGCCAGCTCGTTGGCCTTGGCGACGCCGATCGCCGGCGTGCTCTCGTCGTCGCGCACCAGGATCTCGATCGGCCGGCCGAGCACGCCGCCGCCCTCGTTGATCAGGGCCGCCATGGCCTGGACGGCGTGGGTGACGTCCTGCCCCTGCCGGCCGGCGCCGCCGCTGAGCGGGATGATGAGCCCGACCTTGATCGGATCCGCCGCCCGCGCGAGGGCCGGCACGAGCGGTGCCGCGGCGAGCCCGGCCAGAACGCTGCGTCTCGATAGCACGTTCGTTCCTCCCAAAGTTGAGCAAATATTTTTTTGGCGTTATTTGCTCGTTTCCCAATTTATAACATTGTTTTTATGTGCCGTCTATCTGTATATAGCCGCATTCGCAACGCGGAGGACACGATGAGCCGAAACGGAACGGTGCTGGTTGCCGGCGCTAGCGGCCTGGTCGGACGGGCCGTGATCGAGCATTACTTGAGCGCAGGGTGGGAGGTGATCGCATTGTCGCGACGTCCGCCGGAGCCGGCGACGGGAGCGATCCATCTGGCGGTCGATCTCGCGGATGCTGCGCAATGCCGGGCGCGGCTCGCGGAGGTCCGCACCCTCACCCACGTGGTCTACGCGGCCCTGTACGAGACGCCGGACCTGACCGGCGGCTGGCTCGACGACGACCAGATCGCCATCAACCTGGCGATGCTCACCAATCTCCTCGACGCGGTCGAGCCGCAGAATCCGGGCCTTCGCCACGTCGCCCTGCTCCAGGGCGCCAAGGCCTACGGAGTCCATCTCGGCCAGATCCCGGTTCCGGCCCGGGAGAGCGCGCCCCGCCACATCCACCCGAACTTCTACTGGGCGCAGGAGGATTGTCTGGCCGACCGGCAGGCCGGGGCGGCCTGGAGCTTCACGATCCTCCGGCCGCAGGTCGTGTTCGGCTTCGCGGAGGGGAGCGCCATGAACATGGTCGCGGCGGCGGGCGCCTACGCGGCGATCAGCCGGGAGCTCGGCCTGCCGCTCGTCTATCCGGGCCTCGGCACCCGCGTCACCGAGGCGACGGATGCCCGCCTGCTTGCCCGCGCCATCGCCTGGGCCGGCCGCACGGAGGCCGCCGAGAACCAGACCTTCAATGTCACCAACGGCGACGTCTTCACCTGGGAGAACCTGTGGCCGGTGATCGCCCGGGCCTTCCGCATGGAGGTCGGCCTGCCGCACCCGATGCCGCTGTCCCGCATCATGCCGGGGCGGGCCGCCACCTGGCAGGGTATCGTCGCGCGCCACGGCCTGCGGCCCCTGTCCCTCGACCGGCTGGTCGGCGCCTCCTGGCAATTCGCCGACTTCGCCTTCTCGCGGACCCACTCGACCTCGTCGCTGCTCAGCACGATCAAGATCCGGCAGGCGGGGTTCGGCGACTGCATCGATACCGAGGCGTCGCTCGCCTGGTGGCTGGCGGATTTGCAGGAGAGGCGGGTGCTGCCGGGACCGCAGGGCTGACGGGGGACGAGACCCGCTCCGATTCTCCTCTTGGCGAACCGGCTCGCGGATCCGGGAGGAGAGGGAATCAGTCACGGATCACCCCCTTCTCCCGCAAGCGCGCCCGCTCCGCCTCGTCCACCCCGAGCGTGGCCAGCACGTCGGCGGTGGCCTCGCCGAGGGTCTGCGGGGCGATCCGGTACGTCGCGGGCGTGCGCGACAGCTGGCTCGGATAGCCGATCACCGTGACGGGCGTGCCGTCCGAGCGCTTCATCCGCTTGAGCAGCCCGCGGGCCGCCACCTGCGGGTCGGCGAGGATCTGGTCGATGCGGTTGATCGGCCCGCCCGGCACCCCGGCCGCCTCCATGGCGGCGAAGAAGTCGGCGGAGGTCCATTGCCGGATCGCCGCCCCGAGCGTCGCCTCCAGTTCCCTGCGGTCGCGCAGGCGGCCGACATTGTCGCGAAAGCGCGGGTCGGCGGCGAGGTCGAGGAGGTTCAGGAGCCCGCACAGGCTGCGGAACTGCCCGTCATTGCCGCAGGCGACCAGCACGTGGCCATCCGCCGTCTGGAACTCGCGGTAGGGCACCACGTTCGGGTGGGAATTGCCGAGCCGGCCGGGCGTCAGCCCGCCGACGATGTGGTTCATCCCCTGGTTGACCAGGACCGCGACCTGGCTGTCGAGGAGGGCGCAGTCGATGTGCTGGCCCTCGCCGGTCGCGGTGCGATGGTGGAGCGCGGCGAGGATCGAGGTCGCGGCGTAGAGGCCGGTGAAGAGGTCGCTCACCGGCAGCCCGACCTTGATCGGACCCGCACCCGGCTCGTCGTCGGGCCGGCCGGTGACGCTCATCAGGCCGCTCATGCCCTGGATCAGGAAGTCGTAGCCGCCGCGCGACGCGTAGGGCCCCGTCTGCCCGAACCCGGTCACCGAGCAGTAGATCAGGGCCGGATTGACGGCCGAGAGCGACACGTAGTCGAGGCCGTAGCGGGCGAGCGCACCGGTCTTGAAGTTCTCGACCAGGATGTCCGCCTGCTCGGCCAGGCGCCGCACCAGCGCCGCGCCCTCCGGCGTGCCGAAATCGATGGCGACGCTGCGCTTGTTGCGGTTCGCGCAGAGATAATAGGCGGCGTCGGACGGTCCGTCCGGTCCCTGCACGAAGGGCGGGCCCCAGAGCCGGGTGTCGTCGCCCGTCTCGGGCCGCTCGATCTTCCAGACCTCGGCACCGAGATCGCCGAGCACCTGCGAGGCCCACGGCCCGGCGAGCACCCGGGAGAGGTCGAGGACCTTCAGCCCGTGCAACGGGCCCCGCGGTGCCTCCGCCTCCGACCCGACCGTCGCTCGTGTTGGATCCGCGCCCGCCACTGCCGCGCTCCTCCCGTTCGGCTTCGATCTCATTTCATTGATTGAAACGACTGTTCAAAACAGTGTAGACCGTTCAGCGGCGGATGCAACGCCGACAGCGGTTCCCGCTGTGGCGACCGAGAGAGTTTTTTGGATGCCGTCCTTCGAGCCCGTCACGGCGGCCCTGCGGGTGCTGGAGGTTCTGCTCGCGCTCAATCGCCTGCGTGAGGCGAGCGTCGGCGATCTCTTCCGCGAGACCGGCCTCAACCGGCCGACCATCGTGCGGATGCTCGAGACGCTGATCCATGCCGGGCTGGTGGCGCGCCACCCTTCGAAGGCGGTCTATGTCACCACCGGGCGCACGCTCGAACTGAGCAGCGGCTACCAGAAGCACGAGGAGATGGCGCTCGCCGCCGCCCCGATCCTGGCCCGGCTGCACGCGGCGCTGCAATGGCCCTCCGACGTCTCGGTCTTCGACGGCGACGCGATGGTGGTGGCGCGCACCAGCCGCAGCGAGGGCGTGCTGCACTTCAACCGCCGGCCAGGCTACCGGGCGCCGCTGCTCGGCACCTCCCTCGGCCTGGCGTTCCTGGCCTTCTGCGACCCGAAGACCCGTGCCCAGGCGCTGGCAGCGCTCGCCGGATCGGACGATCCGTGGAACGCCGTCATCCACCATCCCGAGACGCTCGAACGGATGCTCGCGCGCGCGCGGGAGAACGGATATGCCAGCATGAACGAAGACTATTCGCGCACGTCCTATAACGGCGTCGCCTCGGCGATCGGCGTCCCGGTCCTGATCGGCGGGGTCGCGGTCGGCAGCCTCAACCTGATGTACCTGCGCAACTCCCTCGACGAGGCCGACGTGGTCGCCCGCTTCGTCGCGCCGCTGCGGGCGGCGGCGGCGGAGATCGCGGGAGCGCTGGCCGCGATGCGCGGCGGCTGAACATCAGGGCGCGAAGTTGAGCGTCAGCCCCGGCCGCTTCCACGGCACCCGCACCAATTGCCCGATTCCCGACAGCGTCACGTACGCCGTCCGCAGGTCGGGCCCGCCGAAGCAGATGTTGGTGGTGTAGACGTCCGGCATCGGAACGCTCTCCACCAGTTCCCCCTCCGGCGAGATCACGGTGATCGCCCCCGTCATCAGGGTCGCGACGCAGATGTTGCCGGAGGCCTCGACCGCGAGGCTGTCGTAACGCTCGTAGCCGGCCTGGTTGAACAGGAAGCGGCCGCCATGCGGCGACGGGAAGGGGTGCCGCCGGATCCTGCCCGGCTCGGCGAGGTCGAACGCCCAGAGCCGTCCGCCCTCGGTCTCGGCGACGTAGAGCACAGTCTCGTCCGGGGAGAGGCCGATGCCGTTCGGGGTCAGGATCGGGTGCACCACCTCGGTGATGAAGGAGCCGTCGGCCTTCGCATAGTAGACGCTGCCCTGGTCGCGGTCGCGGTGGCGCGCCTTGCCGAGATCGGTGAAGTAGAAGCCGCCGGCGCGGTCGAAGACGATGTCGTTCGGCCCCTTGAGCCGGGTGTCGCCGCAGCGATCGTAGAGCATGATGCAGGCGCCGGTGTGCGGGTCGACCCGCTCGATCCGGCCGCCGGAATAGTCCTCCGGCGTGCCGACCGGCCGGATCATCCCCGGCTCCTCGTGCCAGGCGAAGCCGCCATTGTTGCAGACGTAGAGCATCCCGTCGGGCCCGAGCGCGAGGCCGTTCGGCCCGCCGCCCGGCTCGGCGATGACCGTGACGGTCCCGTCGAGCGCGACCCGCGACACCGTCCCGCGAGCGATCTCGACGAGGGCGATCGTGCCGTCCTCCAGGACGACCGGGCCTTCGGGGAAGCGCAGGCCCGTCGCCATCACGGTGATGTCCGTCATCTGGTTCCTCCGCATGTGTCGTTGACCGGGCAGAATGTCAGGTCTCGCCGTAGGGGCGGGGACGCCACCAGGGATAGGACGCCGGCATGTCGGCCGAGACCCGTCCCGGAAAGGCCGGCCCCCGCTTCTCGAAGAAGGAGGTCACGCCCTCCTTGACGTCGGGGCTGCGGCCCCGCTCGGCGAGGAGGCGACTCTCGATCCGGTGCGCCTCCATCGGGTGGTCGGCCCCGAGCATCCGCCATAGCATCTGCCGGGCGAGGGCGACGGAGACCGGAGAGGCGGTCTCCGCAATCTCGCGCGCCAGGGCGCGGGCGGCCGGCAGGAGGTCGTCGGGGGCGTGCAGGCTGCGCACGAGGCCGCTGTCCAGCGCCTCCTCGGCCGGGATCAGCCGGCCGGTCGCGACCCACTCCATCGCCCGCTGCATGCCCACAGCCCGGGGCAGGAACCAGGACGAGCACGCCTCCGGCACGAGCCCGCGCCGGGTGAATGGGAAGGCGAAGCGTGCACCGGTGGCGGCGAGCCGGATGTCCATCGGCAGCAGCATGGTGGCGCCGACCCCGACCGCCGCCCCGTTCACCGCCGCGATGACCGGCTTCACGCACTCGAAGAGGCGCAGAGCCAGGCGCCCGCCCGAATCGCGCAATCCCTCGCTGTCGGCGGACGCCTCGGCCCGGCCGGCGACGTCGAAGCGGGAGGCGCCCGCCGCCATGTCGGCGCCGGCGCAGAAGCCGCGGCCGTTGCCGGTCACGATCACGGCCCGCACGGCATCGTCGCGGTCGGCCCGGTCGAGGCAGGCGACCATGCCTTCCCGCATGGTGGCCGTGAAGGCGTTCAGCTTGTCCGGCCGGTTGAGGGTGATCGTCAGGACCCCGTCGTCGAGGTCGGACAGGACTTCGGCACCGGCGGTCGTGTCAGCGGCCATAGGCGATCTCCTCCCCGCGGCGGGCGAGCCGGCGGAATTTTTCGCCGGCCACGTCGACGGCGCGCGCATCCGAGGCATTGCCGTCGAGGGCGCGCCGGTACACGCCGGCGACGATCGCCGCCCAGCGAAACAGCGAGAACACGACGAAGACGTCGAGATTGGCCGGCACCGGGCGCCCGGCCGCTTCGCTGTAGGCGGCGACGAACTCCGCCTCGTCGGGCAAGCCCGGCACGTTGAGCCCGACGAGCCCCTGCTCGGCGGGCGTGGTGCGCCACGGCAGCAGGCAATAGGCGAGGTCGGCCAGCGGATGGCCGAGGGTCGAGAGCTCCCAGTCGAGGACGGCGATCACCCGCGGCTCCTCGGGATGGAGCATTAGGTTGCCGAGGCGGTAATCGCCGTGGGCGATGGCGGTCTCGTCGGGGACGTCTCCGTGGGCCTCGAGCCAGGCGATCAGCCGGTCCATCGCCGGTTCCGGCGCGAGGTCGGCGGCGCGATACTGCTTCGTCCAGCGCGCGACCTGCCGTCCGACATAATGGCCCGGTCGGCCGTAATCGCCGAGACCCAAGGCGGCGGGGTCGAGGCGGTGCAGGCGCCCGAGCACCCGCGCCGCGTCGAGGAAGGCCGCCCGGCGGTGGCCCGCCTCGACACCCGGCATGTCGCGCTCCGCGTAGATGCGGCCGACGAGGTAGTCCATCACGTAGAACGGGGTGCCGATGACGCCTGGGTCGTCGCAATAGAGCCGGACAGGAGGGACGGGCACGTCGGTCGCGGACAACGCGCCGAGCACCCGGTACTCGCGGTCGACCGCGTGGGCGGAGGGCAGGAGCGTGCCGCCCGGCTTCTTGCGCAGCACGTAGGCGCCGCCGGGCGTGGCGAGGTGAAAGGTCGGGTTGGACTGGCCGCCCTGGAACTGGCGCACCACGAGCCCGTCCGCGGCCCCCGGCAGGAGCGGTGCGAGGTAGCGCCGTAAGTGCCCCTCGTCGAAACGGTGGTTCGGCAGCACCGGAACCAGGGCCGGTCCGCCGGTCGCGGGCGCCTCAGCCATCGGCGCGCGCCCGGCTTCGATCTCCTGTCCGTGGCAGGCGCTCGCCCACGCGCGGTCGGCCGGCGATCGGGTCGCGCATCAGCGAGTCCCCCCCTTCACGATCAGGGCG
>JAEWKL010000522.1 GCA_023386115.1 Pseudomonadota bacterium | reverse complement strand
ACGTGGCCGTGGCCGCGCCACCACCATTCGCCGGCATGGCGAGCCGGGCCGGGCTGCCCTTTCACCCCCTTGGCACGGCCGAGAACTACGAGCGCTTCATCGGCGCCCAGGCGCTCTGGAGCCCCTTGCGCGGCATCAAGCCCCTGTTCACGTTCGTCACCGCGCTCGTCGAACCGGTCTACCGCTGGCTCGAAGCCGAGTACCGGCCCGGGCGTGACATCGTCGTGGCCTCGACCCTGAGCCTCGGCGCCCGTGTGGCCCAGGACGCGCTGGATCTCACGCTGGTCACGGTCCACGTAATGCCCTTCCTGGTCGAGAGCCGCTTCGCTCCCCCGCGACTGCCCGGCCTTCCCCTCCCACGATGGCTGCCGCCCGACATCCGGCATCGCATCGCGCTCAGCGCAGACAAGTACGTCATCGGCCCCGCCGCCCTGCCGCGCCTGAACGCCTTTCGGGCAGCGATCGGCGAAGGACCAGTGCGGCGGCTGCGCTACTGGTGGAACAGCCGCCAGCGCGTGATCCTGATGTTCCCCGACTGGTTCGCCGCCCCGCAGGCCGACTGGCCTGTGCAGGCCCGCCAAGTCGGCTTTCCACAGGCCGACCACCTCGGCGCAAACCCGGATCTCGATGCCGACCTCAGGACCTTTCTGGCGGAAGGCGAGGCTCCCCTGGCCTTCACCTACGGCTCGGCCATGCGGCAGGCCGGAGCGTTCTTCCGGACGGCGGTGGCGATCTGCGCACGGCTCGGTCGCCGCGGCATCCTGATCGCGCCTGAGGACGGGCAGGTGCCCGGTAGGCTGCCGCCCGACGTGATGCACGTGCGCTACGCCCCGTTCAGCGCTCTGCTGCCTCGCTGCGCAGCGCTGGTGCACCATGGTGGCGTTGGTACGGTGGCCCAGGCTCTTGCCGCCGGAGTGCCTCAGCTGATCGTGCCGGTTGCCTTCGACCACTTCGATGAGGCGCGACGAGTCGTCAATCTGGGCGTCGGCGCAACACTGTCGCGTCGTCACTTCACGTCGCGGCGCGCGGCCCGCCTGCTGCGCGATTTGTTGGCTGACCCGGCCATCGCGCAGGCCTGCGCCATGACTTGTGAACGCGCAGCGGGCGATGATGGCGTCATCGCCGCCTGTGACGTGATCGAGGAATTGAGTTCACCGCCTGACCGCAAGTTTATCCATGCTAAATTAAGCGTTTATCAAAAAGGTCGGCTTCAAGGCGATGTAGACGAGCCCGGTTTCGAGGGAAATAGCAGTGACACCGAACGGCCCTGAGCTACCATGACGGCGAGGGTCGATCGCTCCCAGCTGCAGCAGATCGTCGAGTCGCTCTCCGAGGGCGTCATCTTGGCCGAGTCGGATCAGACGACCACCTACGTCGAGAGGCCGCCCTCGCGGTTCACGAGTGACTCAGCCCAAAGATTGCGACTGCCAAGCTGAAGGCGCGCACGCCCTCGCGTGCCAGGAGGTCTTGCCTGCAAGTGGAGCTTGTAGCACCAGCGCGGCTTGTGTGCCGCGCTGGCGAAGGTCGGCCTCCAAAGGACGCACTGGGATCCCAGCCGGCATCCCATCATCCTTGCCGCTTGAGGCGGCCCGCGCTCACTCCTCCGGACCCGTGTAGGAGGCGTTCCGGAGCCCCGTTCGCCGCTCAATCGAGCCGGTCGTGATCTCCGTCGCGGGACGCAGCACCCGCTCGCGGCTCGTGACCGTCTCGGGCCGCAGAACCGTCCGGCTGCTCACCACCGTGCGCGGCCGCACCACGCGGCGGTTCTCGATGACCGTGCGCAGCCGCAGTTCCGTCCGGTTCTCCGTCACCGTCCGCTGCTGCAGGACGGTCTCGTTCTCCACCACTATGCGCGGCCGCAGCACCGTCCGGGCTTCCGTGATCGTGCGCGGCCGCGCGACCTCCTGAGTTTCCGTCACGGTCTGCGGACGCATGACGGTCTGCAGCTCCGTCACGGTGCGGGGTCGCTCGACCTCGCGCGACTCCGTGATGGTGCGCGGCCGCTGGACGGTCTGCAGCTCGGTGACCGTCTGCGGGCGCATGACCGTCTGGGTCTCGGCCACGGTATGGGGCCGCTCCACGATCTGCGTCGTCTGCACCGTCTCGGGCTGGTAGGCGATGTAGGGCCGCATCACCACCTGCGACGTAGTCACCGGCACCCGCTCGGTCACCGTGCGGGTGACAGGCACCTGCTCAGGCCGCATCACGGTCCGCGGGACCGGCACCTGCTCGGTCTCCATCACGGTTCGCGTGACCAGCACCTCCTGCCGCTCCATGACCGTGCGGGAAACGGGTACTTGCTCCGGCCGCATGACCGTTCGCGTGACGGGCACCTGCTGGCGCTCGACGACGGTCCGCTGCACCGGCACCTGCTCGGCCTGCATCACGGTGCGGGCGCGCGGCACGGTGACGGGCGTCTCGACGGTGTGGGTCTCGGGCACGGTGACGGGCTGCAGCTCGGTGCGGGCGACGGGAACATCGACCTCTTCATGAACGGTCGCGGTGGTCCGGACGGTCTCGGGGCGCAGCACCGTGCGCTTGCGCTCTACGGTTTGCGGCCGCAGCACCGTCCGGGAGCGCTGGACGGCTTGGTGCTCGACGTCGACGTCGATGTCCTCGCGCCCGCCGTTCTGGCAGGCGGGGTCGAAAGCAGCGAAGCCGTCACACTCTGCTCGGGCGGTTTGCGCCTGAGCCTGTCCGATCGAGAGCACGGATCCCAGCGCGATGAGGGCGACAGACGTCAACATTGTGTGCTTGGACATTGTTTTTCTCCACTGTCAATGCAATGGCCATGTTCAGAGTTCACAATACAGAACAAAAGAATAGATAAACGGTTCCAACGGCCAATATAGGAGGGTCTGTGGCGTGCAATTCGGGCCGTATCATCATCTGCATTGAGGATCGCGGAGCGAAAATCCATAATTAATTCGGCAGATAATCTTAGCAATGGTGCGAGAGATATATGATTTATCCGCGGATTTGGGAAAATTATTCCAATATGTTGTGACCGATGACATCCGCGCTAGCCTCATTCCAGTGGTCACCGTGCGGGTCGAGCATGCCCGCGTGGCGTGTCTGCAAATCAACGCGATCATCCGGGTGAGCGGTTGACCAGCTCGTAGTGGTAGGCACCGCTTCGGCGGGAGCGATCCCGGTAATCTCAGCCGTGCGGGCGTCGATCGCGAACGCGTTCCTGTCAGGATCATAAGTCCACACGCCCATTTGTGCGGCGTCGAGGGCTAGCCGTAGCTGCGCTTCGCTGGCGCGTAGGTCTTGCAACGTTCGGTCCCGCTCCTGCTCCACAATCTGACGATCGCTTACTTCGAAGCCGATGACCTGTACGGCGGTGATTCTGCCATCGTCTTCCGGTATTGGCGTCAAGATGAGATCAAAGGTACCTGCCGGTCCTGTTGCGCGCAGACCAACGGGTTGCGCCTCGATCCTGACCGCTTCGCCAGTGAAGGCCCGATCGTGGAGGGGCTCCATGACCGCTCGGGCTTCGGTGAAGAAGGTCGAGGCAGACTGGCCGAATGCGCCGGGATGGAGGGCTCCGAGCATCAACGTAGCGGCATCGTTGTAGATCAGGATGCGTTCGGGCCCGCAGACTACGTAAGCGACCAACGGGTTGGACAGGAGCATCTCGACGACGAGGCGAAGGCGGCTCGTCCAGCCGGTGACCGGCCCGAGCGGTGTTGTGGACCAATTGTGCTGGCGGATGAGCCTGGCCATCTCGCTACTGCCAGAGGGCCATCCCGCCGAACTGCCGCAGGCCATCAGAGCCTCCAACGCACTGTGTTTGCATTCGTCTCGCAGCAGCGTATACGAGCTGAAACAAACGCGGATATTTGACGGTTCTCCCAGCTCGCTGGGACTACGTGGGAGAGATCTTATCAGGTACCACGGCCAAGCCTAGATCGCCGGCTCTGCGCAATTGTACTCGGTATCGACAAGGGCGCCGTGCATCGGGCACTCGCGGCCGAGAAGCAGGCGCTTATCCCAACCGTTACCTCACCCCTCCGGCGCAAGTAATTGCCAAAACCCGCGCTCGACACGATCCTATTTTCCACTCCCGCCTTCGCGCAGCTCTGCCTACGCCGACGGTCGACCGTTTGCATTCGCTCTGGGCTGAGGAGATCGTCCACGGTGAGCAGGATGAAAACAGGGCTCGATAACTTCACGGCTAAAGGCCGACAGGCGAGTCTCTGCGTGCGCCAGGAACGCGCCGAGCGACGCGCCGCCAAGCTGGAACCCATCATCAAGGAGATCCGCTCGGAGGGCGCCACGACGTTGCAGGCCATAGCAACGGCTTTGAACGCGCGTGGCATTCCTACGGCTCGTGACGGTCAGTGGTCGGCCGTCCAGGTCAGCCGCGTGCTCACACGCTTCGACGCGAAGCGTTCTGGTGAACAAGGAGATTTCCTCGACCATGTGAAGTTTCGATGAGGACGAGATCGAGATGTCGGCCACCTTCCCGCTCAAAGTGGCCCCGCCGGCCTACGTCGCCGCGCTGGAGCGTTGCTGGACCGCGATCGGCGATCCCGATAGGAAGCAGTGCCTAATTGGGATCGACGGCTTCGATGGAGCGGGCAAATCGTCATTTAAGGCGTGGCTCGCTTGGCAGTTCGGCACTCCCTGCCTCCTCGACAACTTCCACTTGTGGCCCCGTTTCGTAACGGGGTGACCAGCTTGACATTTGTGTGAGCGGCAGGCGTCGCGGGCGTTGGGAGAGTATCTGACGCTCACCCGAGAGATCCGATGTGGACGCCCACCGCCCGCGCTGAGCTTGCGCGCGAGAGCCTGACCTACGCAACCTGGCTGAGCGACGGCGAATGGGCCGTGCTCGCGCTGCTGCTACCCGCCCCGTCCCGAACAGGCCGCCCCTGGCCGTGGCCGCTGCGCGCGGTGCTGGACGCCGTCCTGTACGTGCTGCGCACCAGCTGGGCGTGACGCCACCTGCCGCATGGGTGTCCTCCATTGGGCACCGTGCACCTCTGGTTCTTGCGCTTATCGAAGACAGGAGCGGGCGGGTGGCTGGCCCGTGACCTGGCGACGGCGGATCGCGAACGCGCCGGGCGCGACACCAGTCCCACCGGCGCCATCCTGGATGCTCAAGCCGCTCGTTCGGGCGGGGTCGGCATGGCGGGGGTACGCGGCTACGACCCGGCTCGGCGCGTGGTCGGGCGCAAGCGCCACGCGCTGACCGACACCGATGGCCGCCTGCTGGTCGCGGCAGTTTCCCCGGCCGACCTGCATGATAGCCACGGTGGCGTCGCACTGCTGCGCGCCTCGCGTGGCCTATGGCGGTTCCTGGCGCACTGCTTTGCCAACCGCTCCTACCGCGGGGATCGTGTCGGTTCAGCCACCGCCATCATGGTGGAGATCGTCGAGCCTGAGGAGGGACAAACAGGCTTTGCCGTCCAGCCACGCCGCGGGGTGGTCGAGCGGAAGTCCGGCTAGATCAGCCGCTGCCGTCGGATCGCCCGGGACCATGAGGCGACCGCGTCCTCCGCGCTCGGCTTCTTCGTGCTGGCCCCTGCCATGATCCTCGTCGGGCGACTCGCTCGCGATTTAAGAAACGGGGTCTGAGCTCGACTTTGGCCAATCGGCCAGTGACTGTTGGCGGTCTCCTCCGGCGAGGCTGGACGCGCCGAGTGAGTTTTGTACTCTCACCTTGCCGATGCGACATGGCGAAAAGTCCCCATCGGACCCGCCAAGCAATCACTTACCGGGGAACACCCTCGTTACAGTAATAAGTCGGTTTTGCCTTCAGACGTTATGGGAAGCAGGACGCGTACGGATCCTGGCTCGTGGGTGCAGGCCCTACACAGGTAACGGGGCGTCGTTTGGCCAAAGTCGAGCTGAGACACGTCCACTGACGCTACCGCTTTGGCCTTACGCTCACGAACAGCCCGTGGAAGCCCGATCAGCCGAGCCTCTCATGTCTCCTGCATCCGAGCTTGCGAGAGGCTCATATCTAACTAGTCGTGTACGCCTAACAAACAAGCTTTCCGCCAATTCAAAATGTATAATAATATGTAATATGGTAAAATTGTCTAAACATGAAGCCTCACTACTAAATTTCTAAAATGCAACCTCATATAATTTATTTCGGTTTTTGAATTGATTGGTTTTCAATTTAAATATTTCTAGCTTGAAGATATATGACTATTATTTGATTGATCAACATCCAGGCATTTTTCTTATTCCGTGAACCATCAAATGACGCTTGATGAATCGATTCCAACGCGATAATTGATGTTAAAACTTGTAGCATCCCTCTTATTTTCGAGCCCGTCTATCGAGTTAAATAATTGAATTTCCAAACAAGCAGCAAAACCCAGGAGGAAAAATTGTTAACTCCAAAAAATCGGTTCTATAGACCAGAATTAGATTCGTTACGGTTTGTAGCGTTCCTTGGGGTATTTGCGATACATTCCATACCTCATGATCCAAAATTCTATGCAAAGTTTTTTCCTAACTGGCTTAGTAATTTTATTGCGAGAATTGTGCAATCCGGCGGTTTTGGAGTCGATTTATTTTTTTGCCTATCATCATATCTAATAACTAGTTTAATTATCATAGAAAAAAATATCGACGGCCGCGTTGATATAAAAGCTTTCTACATAAGAAGGATACTTAGGATTTGGCCATTGTATTTTTTTTCTGTGGTTGTATTGTTGATTTTGTGGCCTTTGATGAGCGGAGAGCGGCTTTCATATCCTCATATTGCCGGCTTTACATTCCTGTCCGGTAACTGGCTGACCGCTTTCGCGTACGGACACAGCCGAGCAGTACATCTCTGGTCTATCTCAATCGAAGAACAATTTTATATAATTTGGCCGCTGCTGATAGTATCGTTTGGAGCAAGGAGAATATGGATTTTGGCTGTATCTATGTTAATCATCGCAGAAGTTTCGCGAGGCTGTGCAATCTATCTTGATGCGAGCCCGAACATGCGTTGGACAAATACATTTTTGCGGCTTGACCCCATCGCTGTTGGCGCGTTTCTTGGTTTTTATATACCTCCAGGCTATTACCTTCCATCAATAGTGCGCATTATATTTGGGATAATAGGGTTGGCGCTGCCTACAATATGTCTACTTTTATTTGACTTGAACAATTGGTTTGACATGCTTACATATCCAATTATAGCCGTTGGTTGTGGTCTGATCCTTCTTGCTGCTCTTCAACCAAAGCAAGATGGGATTTTATCCAACAAGTGGACCGTGTATCTGGGAAAAATATCATTTGGCTTATATGTTTTACACGCTGTAGGCTTGGAGATTAGCAGAAACATAGAATTTCCACTTGCAGTGCCTGGTTCGCTCGCGGTACCTGTTGTTGGCTTAATAACTACGATCGCTTTGGCGGCAGTGAGCTATGTTGCTCTCGAGTCGCCATTCCTTCGCTTAAAAGAGCGATTTGCCAAAGTGAAGTCGCGGCCAGTCTAGATGCCGCAGGGGCATGCTGTAAGATCTGCATCAATTCACGGGTCGGGCCGTCAGCCTCTGGCTTTCACGCTTTGCTGGTGACATCGAGGCTGAAGGCAGTGATGCTTTGGGCGTGATGGTGTGGACGGCCCCTGCTCGGGTATCGCTGTGCCAGGATGAGGTCCTTGGGTCTCATCGGCAGGAGCCGTTCATAGCACAGGTTAGCACTGTCGGCCTCGATCTGAAGACCATCTTCCAGGTTCACGGCCCCGATTCGCAGGGCAAGGTCCTCTGCGGATACCGTGCGGCCGTTCCTCAACGAGGTAAACCCCTGGGAAGCTGGAGCAGCGCAAGGCCGCTCCTTGGCGAGCTTCAGCCAGCTGCTCCACTCTGCCGAGACGATCCGGATCACGTTGGTATCGTTGCGCCAAGCTGTCACCCGCCACTCCTCAATCGTGACCAGGCCGAGCGCCCGCGCCTCGCGTAACGCGTTGCGCACTAGGGTCTCGGACACACCGGCGACCGCCGCGAGATGACTGACAGCCAGCCGGCAGTCCCCGAGCCGGCAGCCGTCGGCCGCCACCACCGCCAGCACCGCGATCTCGCCGGGAGTGAACCGCGCCGCCAGGACCGGCGGAAGCCGCCCGGAGGCCGTCCAGCGGCGCCGACGCTCGAGGCTCTCATCCGTCTTCGGACGGCTACCCACGGCCTTCCTGATGGCTGCAGCGGCCGCGGGCGGCACGACCTTCCTGGTCTCGATGAGCGCGGACAGCTCCTCGGCTTCGCCTCGCTCCCATGGCCGGCGGCGTACGCGCGCCACATCACGGCCGCTACCTCGGGCAACTTCACACGGGCGCCGCCTTCACGGCTACCCGGATCTTGTCAGCAAACATCGGTCACGGCCCTCTCGGGCCGCGGCAGTTCGATCGGTGGCGCCGGCAAGCGCTCCGTTCCATAGGCAAGCCGCCACCGTTGCCTGAACCGAGGTTCAAGCTTGACTCCCAAGGGAGTGCCTGGCGATATCGGGGGCGTCAGCTTTTCCGATATGCCCGCTTCGGCGGCGCCACGGCCCCCTCCCGGCAAGGAATGGGGCCGTTTGGCGTTCTGAACCGTTCCGGGTTTCTCGGAGGCAGATTGGCTTGGGTCAGGCGGCCAGGGCTTGGTCGCCGACGTGGATATGATAGCGCGCTTCGGCCTCGGCGGGAGGGACGTTGCCGATCGGCGCGAGCAGGCGGCGGTGATTGTACCAGTCGACCCACTCCAGAGTGGCATACTCGACCGCCTCGAAGGACCGCCACGGGCCACGCCGATGGATCACCTCCGCCTTGAACAAGCCGTTGATCGTCTCCGCCAAAGCGTTGTCGTACGAGTCGCCGACGCTGCCGACCGACGGCTCGATGCCCGCTCCGACCAAGTGTTCAGTATGCCGTAGAGCTAAGTATTGCGAGCCTCGGTCCGAGTGGTGCGCCAGTCCGCTGCCCTGAACAGGTCGACGCTCGTGCAGTGCCTGCTCTAGGGCATCCAGCACGAAGCTCGCGTGAGCACGACGTGAGGTCCGCCAGCCGACGATGCGCCGGGCGAACACATTGATGACGAACGCCACATAGACGAAGCCCGACCACGTCGCCACGTACGTGAAGTCGCTCACCCACAGGGCGTTCGGCCGTGGAGCCTTGAACTGACGGTTGACGCGGTCGAGAGGGCAAGCTGCGGCCGGATCGGAGATCGTGGTGCGCACGGTCCTGCCACGCACCACCCCCGCCAAGCCCATCTGGCGCATCAGCCGCGCCACCGTGCATCGAGCGGTCACGATCCCCTCCCGGGCCAGTTGCCGCCAGACCGTCCGCACGCCGTAGACGCAGAAGTTGGCCTCGAACACACGCTGGGTCTCGATCATCAACGCCGCGTCGCTGCGAGCACGAACCGGTTGCTTGTCCGGATCAGCGCGCCGGGCGGCATGCGCGTAGTAGGTCGACGGGGCGATCGGCAGCACCCTGCAGATTGGCTCGACCCCGTAGACTGCCCGATGATCGTCGATGAAGCTGATCATGGCCGAGACCGGCGGTCGAGCTCGGCAAAAGCAAAATACGCGCTCGCCTTGCGCAGAATCTCGTTGGCTTGGCGTAGCTCGCGAACCTCCCGCTCCAGCGCCTTGATCCGCTCCCGCTCGTCCGTCGTCTGGCCGGGACGCACGCCCTGATCCCGCTCGGACTCGCGCACCCAGTTCCTCAGCGTCTCGCCCGAGCAGCCAATCTTAGCGGCGATCGACTGGATCGCCGACCATTGCGAGCCATGCTCGCCCTCATGGTCGCGCACCATCCGCACCGCGCGCTCGCGCACCTCGGGGGAAAACGGGGCTGTTCGCTTCGTCATGGCTCCATCCTCTCAGAAGTTGGAGCCTCCGGGAAACCCGGGGCGGTTCAATCCGATCTCGCCGAAGCGGATCACCAAGTAGGCGCGCACCGGAAGCGATCCCCTGCTTTGTGCAAGAAAGTGCCATCTGCCTAGGGACGGCGCACAATTGCGCTTGAGAGCGGCAGGACGGAGCGCTAAAATCTCGCTCCCGGACAGAAAAAAGGCCGCCCCTGAGAGCGGCCCGAAGTCTAGGGAGGAAACGCCCAAAGAGGGCACAACATGACCGCGACGCCATCGCGGCCGTGCATGGGGTATGTATCCCATGTTATTTCGCATCGCACCATACGACCTATGTCCCAGGAACCATGCGTGCGACGCATGGGCGTGCTAACCGCTTGTGCACACCTGGGTTGTATAGTGCCTGACCTCGCTAGAACCGGAACGGATAGGGCCGAAGGAACAGGTCACCTACCGCTTTGCGCCGCCGGTAGGTGAACCAGCGCTGGCGCCGGTGCTCGTCCCGGTCGTGCAGGATGTGGCACCGCTGGCAAAGCGCCCTGAGGTTCGCCGGATCGTTGTTGCTCGGCTCGTGATCGAGATGCGCGCACGCCAGGTACACGCGGGTGAGCTGTACCGGGGTATCGGCAGGCAGGCACTCCAACGCGGCGAGCTTGAGCTTGTGGCCCTTGCCGCCCCGCCAGGTGTTCGCTCGCATATCCCACCAATGTCCGTCACCCAGGTGAGCCACCAGCTGGCCGTGCGGTCGGCCACATTGCTCGCAGCAGCCCTTGGCGCGGCCGAACCGGATCACATTCGACAGCTCGCGCCAGTTGATCGGGTAGAAGAAGCGGTTCTCCAGGCGGATCGGCATCGGCTCAGCCCTTCGCTGCCGCTGCCTGGCTGCGGGTCCGCGCCTGGGGGAAGTACTGGTAGAAGGTGTAGCGGCTGACCCCGAGCCGCTTGGCGATGGCCGCCACCGAGATGTTGCCGGCGGCGAGCAAGGCGCGGCCCACTTCGAGATCCGCCTCGCTGAGCGCCTTTGGCCGGCCGCCCTTGCGGCCCCGGGCGACAGCGGCTTTCAAGCCTTCGAGGGTGCGCTCGCGGTTGAGGTCGAGGAAGTACTCGGCCATCGCACCGTGCATTTGCAGGGCAAAGCGCCCATGAGCGGTGCCGCTGTCGAACTGCTCGGTCAGGCTGCGGAAGTGCACGTCCTGCCGGCGCAGGCCGTCGATTGTCCGCATCATCTCCACCAGGGAGCGGCCGAGGCGGTCGAGCTTCCAGACCACCAGCACGTCGTCGGGGCGCAGGTAGGCGAGGGCGGCCTCGAACTCGGGACGCTTGGTGCCCGCTTTGCCGCTCTTCTTCTCTTCGAAAATCTTCTCGCAGCCGGCGCGGGTGAGGGCGTCCCGCTGCAGGTCGAGGTTCTGGTCGAGGGTGGAGACGCGCGCGTAGCCGACAAGCATGTCAGCATAGTCGCACAGCCACGTTTTCCTTACAATAGTTTTCCTGCCATATTTTCCTTACATAATCAGGGACGTTTCAGGGGCCCAGCGAGGGGTCTCGGGCACGTGTAAGGAAAACGGTCGTTTTTTGTACACTCACTGCGGCCAAGCCAGCGATTGCTGGGGTTCGGTTGTTGGTGTTCAGTTGAGCCAGCCCAACAGGCTACTCCTCCAATTGGAGCAACCCTTCACCGATGAGATGTGGTCTGCGGCCAATTCTCTGGCTTGTTATCCGCTGATCTGTGTGAGATAGAGATCTCTCTGTTTGTTTAGTCTAGAAATATCCTAGTAAATATTGAATATTAACTCAGAAAGCGCCATGATGATTGATAGTAAATGATATTTTACCGTTAAATGGCGATCCCGGTCGCAACTTCGTTAAGGATGAAAGCGTTTCGGGTTGCCAAGCGCCCTGGAATATAACAATCTAATTGAAGTTAAGCTTTTCTTGTCAAAAAATAACAGCACTGAGTGGTATACCCGAAGAAATATCTTCTCTCAGGAAGGTCATCCAACTAACTGCCGAGAATTCGGGAGGAATGCATGGCTGTCAGGCAAGTCACGCGCCGTCGTTTCATGCAGGCGACGGCGGCAGCCGCCGTGTCGGCTCCGTTCGTGCGAGGCGCGCATGCTGCTGGCAGTCTATCCGTCGGCTTCTGGGACCACTGGGTCCCTGGCGCCAACAGGGCAACCGAAGAGATCGTCCGCGCCTGGGCCGACAAGGAAAAAGTCGCCGTCAAAATGGACTTCATCACGTCGCAGGGCAATAAAAACCTGCTGACGATCGCCGCCGAGGCACAGGCGAAGTCCGGGCACGACATCTTCGCGTTCCCGACTTGGTACCCTCAGGACTACGCCGAGCATCTGGAACCCGTCAACGACATCATGGACGTGCTGATCCAGCAGAACGGCGACGTCAACGGCACGGTCTCATACTTGGGGAGGACGAAGGACCGGTGGCTCGCCGTGCCCGCGACCGTGGGCAGCCAGATCAAGGGGCCTTGCTCCCGTATCGACCTCATGAGGCAGCACGCGGGCGTCGACGTGCAGGCAATGTACCCGGCCGGCGCTCCCCCGCGGGCAGACGCGTGGACGCTGGAGGCGTTCCTGAAGGCCGCGGAGGCGTGCCACAGGGCTGGCGTGCCCTTCGGCATCGGCCTCGGCCAGACGAGCGACTCGGTCGACACCGCCGGCGCGATCTTCCAGTCCTTCGGAGCCGCCCTCGTTGATCAGGCCGGGAACGTGACGGTCAAGTCGGATCCGGTCCGTCAGGCGATGGAGTACTACAAGAAGCTCGCGTCGTTCCTGCCGCCCGACGCGCCCGCCTGGGACGACGCGTCGAACAACAAGTGGCTCGTCTCGGGTCGCGGCGCCCTCATCTGCAACCCCCCGAGCGCCTGGGCTGTGGCCAAGCGTGACGCACCGGACGTCGCGCGGCAGTGTTGGCTGCACGGCATGCCGGCCGGCCCGCGGGGGCGGTTCGCACCCTTCCTGCCCTACTTCTGGGGGATCTGGGCGTTCTCGCGGAACAAGGCCGCGGCCAAGAGCCTGCTGCTCGCTCTGTCGACGCACGACGCCGTGGCCAGGATGGTCGAGGTGAGCGGCGGCTACGATCTCCCGGCCTGGGAGAAGCTCACCACGTTGCCGACCTGGGCCGAGGCTGAGCCGCCCAAGGGGGTGCTCTACCACTACCCGAACCCCCACCACCATCAGACGCTGTCGATCGCAGCGGCACCCGCGCCGCCGGCCGTCGCCAACCAGATCTACAACCAGGCCACCATGACGAAGATGGTCGTTCGGTACCTGCAGGGGGAGCCGCTCGACGCCACCCTCAGCTGGGCCGAGCGCGAGGTCGAGGGCTTCACCAGGGGGTGACGGCGGCGCGACCGCCGCCGGTGCGGCGGGCGCCGCGCCCCAGCGCGCCGGCGCCCGCGATCCACGCGAGGAAGGCTCATCCATGCGAGACGGGGTGATCCCAGAGCAGCCTGACGCAACCGCCACTAGTTCCCGGTTCAGCGTCGCGCGAAACTTCTTTCGGCAGCGGTCGACGGTGGGGTTCCTCTTCACCCTGCCTCTGATCCTGCTGATCCTGGTCCTTGTGATCTATCCTTCATTCTACGCCGTCTATCTCGCCACCCTCAATAAGCGCATGACGAGCTTCGTCGGCCTCGGGAACTTCGCCTTCCTGTTCACCCGCGAGACCTTCTGGATGGTCGTGAGGCAATCGTGCCTGTTCGCGGTGAGCGCGGTGCTCCTCAAGGCCCTCATCGGCTTCGTCGTCGCCCACCTCGTCCACGCGACCCCCGCCCGGGGGCAGCGCAAGTGGCGCGGCATGCTGCTCGTGCCCTGGGTGATGCCTCCGGCCCTCTCCACCCTCACGTGGCTGTGGCTGTTCGATCCGTCCTACTCCGCCCTGAACTGGCTCCTGGCGCAGATCGGTCTCGGGCCGGTCCCCTGGACCGGGGACGCGGCCTGGGCGCGGCTGTCCGTCATCGTGGTCAACGTCTGGTACGGGGCGCCCTTCTTCATGATCATGTACCTGGCCGCGCTCAAGTCGGTGCCGGCCGAGCTCTACGAGGTCGCGGCGATCGACGGCGCGGGCTGGTGGCAGCGGCTCTGGTACATCACGCTGCCGATGATGCGGAACATCATCGCGATCACGACGCTGTTCTCGCTGATCGTGACCTTCGCGAACTTCGACATCGTGTGGATCCTGACCGCCGGCGGGCCGGTGGACCGCACGCACGTCTTCGCAACGTGGGCCTTCCGGCTCGGCATCCAGGGGGGGGACATCCCGCTGGGGGCTTCGGTCTCGCTGTTCATGGTCCCGATCCTGACGGTCGCGGCCATCTTCATCCTGCGGGACGTGAACAAGCGCGCGGAGCGGATCTGAGGACCACCACGATGCGCACCCGACCGCGACCGGAGCTGATGGAAGCACCCGCCGGTGCGCCCGCGGGCGGGCGACGATGGGCCCTGGTCTGGGCTTACATCTTCCTTGGGTTGTTCGCGGCGTTCGCACTCATGCCGCCCGTCTACATGCTGATCACGGCGCTCAAAACCTCGAGCGAGATCTCGGCAGTCACCAGCCCGTGGTGGGTTCATCACCCCACTCTCGACAACTTCATCGAGCTGCTCACCTCGATGCAGTTTTTGACATTCTTCAAGAACTCAGTTCTTGTGGCCGGCTGCGTCGTCATCTTGACGATGCTAATAAGTGTGCCAGCAGCTTTTGCTCTATCGAGAATGAAATTTTGGGGCTCTGGCGTGCTCGCAACGGGCATTTTCCTAACTTATTTAATTCCTGACACTCTATTATTTATTCCTTTATTTAAGATGTTTGCTACGTTTCGTGATTGGACAGGAATTGAAGTTATCAATCATTGGTACGTTCTCGTGCTTGTCTATCCGACACTGACGGTTCCTTTCTGCACGTGGATCATGATCGGCTACTTCGTATCCATCCCGAAGGAGCTCGACGAAGCCGCCTTGGTGGATGGCGCTAGTTGGACACAGACGCTCATCAAGGTCTTCATTCCCGTCGCGCTCCCCGGAGTCATCGCGGCGACGATCTTCGCCTTCACGGTGGCCTGGGCCCAGTTCCTGTACCCGCTTGCCTTCACGACCTCCCAGGATCAGCTCGTCCTGAGCGTCGGCATCGCGACGACTCTCATCAAGTCGGACGTGTTCAACTGGGGTCAGATCATGGCAGGCGGGCTGCTTGGAGCCGCGCCGCCGTTGATTATCTATGCGTTTTTAATGGACTACTACATTGCGGGGCTCACGGCGGGAGCGACGAAGGGCTGATGTGAAGGCAGCGTGGTGAGGCAGGTGTCGAGCCTGCCAGAACCTCTCGGGCCTGTCGCGAGCTAGGAGCCGAAGCACGCAGAAGGTGGGACGGCTTCTCGCGTTGCATACGCCTCCCTTATGCGCTTGACCCCATTTTTGTTTACGTACGAGCAAATTTTATAACTTTAAGTAGATGAAAATTCGTCCTTTTATTTACATTTCAGATCACTGATGGCACGCGTGCTGTCCGCGTCGCGGCCAAGAAGGCTGCCTATTGACCACCCTTCGCTCGCATTGCATGAGGAACTGGCGGTCGTACGAACGCCGTGTGGGGCGCGGTTCGCAGCATGCTCTGCAGATTGCACTTCGCCTGCCGTGATCGTGAAGCCGGCGCGGAGCCGAACCGCCTGCAGCGCGCGTCGCGCGGCAGCGCAGGACAGCCCGTCATACGCCTCTCGCTGACGCGCGATGCTCGCCGCCCTCGTCTCACGCAGAACACGCTCCGCCGTCGCCCCACTCAGATCGGCGCTGCGCATCACCAGCAGAGCGAAGTTCTCGAACGGCCCCCGGCCCCTCAGCGCCTGGACGAAGGCCTCCGGCTCCTCATCGGCCAAGCGAGCAATGATGATGACAGCCTCGGCCAAGCGGCCCTGCCCCAGAGCAGGGCAGACCTCTGCGCTCGTGAGTCCGCGCGACTGGGCGACGGCGCTGACGCGCACCTCCGCGCAGCGCAACATCTCGGCCGAGAGCGGGTCCCTACACCCAGGGCCATCGGAGGGCTGCCCAGCCGAAATCTCGGTCCCAAGCGGCACGTCCGAGTGCTCCCCGCACAGCGAAGTGCGCCCAGATACCGCCATCGTGCGGAACTGAGCCAGCAAGCTCTTCTTTGCCGCCGCCGGCACATCGCCACGCTTCGTTAGCGCCACGGTGATGTGGCCGTCGCCCCGCGAGAGCGCCACAAGACGAGCCAAACTGTTGCCCGACAGTTCCGCCGTCCGGTTCGCCGCCAGCAGGCGCAGCACCGGCCAGGAGCCACGAGTCGCGACCACGTCCGTCACGGGCGCGCTCACAGCAAGGCGCTCCGCTAAGGCGCTGAGGTGTCCCTGACCGCGGGTGCGCGCGATCGTGATGAGATCCGCCTCCTTCAGGAGAACTGACTTCTGCAACATGGGAGCAGCAACATCCGGGTCCAGATCGTAGGCGAGGTCGGTGACGGAGCGCTCCGGGCCAGCCTCGACAGGGGCCAGGCGCCGCGAGATCTGGACACGCACGTTGCTCGTCTCAGCTCGTGCGAGCCGCAGCAGCGCGTCGTCATAGACCCGAGCTTCCATCGCAGTCAGGTTGCCATCGCACCGCTCGGCGAGCTTGAGAGCGACACGGGCATAGCTCTCGTGGGCGATGCTGGCCAGCAGGGCCTCCAAGCGATCAGGCCCTCTCGCGCGCGTACTCATGGCAGCCCCTTTCTGGCTCCATCGGCAATGAAATAGGCGGCAGGCCGCTCATGTTTCTGGATTATTTTCCTAATACACTTGAAATATTAACGTCTTAATAGAACTGCATACACAAATTTCATAAAATTTGTCTCTAATCGCGCAGGCGTACAAATGAGTTCTGCTCTTGCTGAACGGCCTGCGGTCATTATTAACGCCCGTTACAATGCCAACGCGTCGGCGCTCAACCTGCAGCACTTTAAACGGCAGTGACGCATCGATAAAGCCTTAGCGACACGCTACCTCTGTATTTAGTTTTGGACTTATCAATAGAGATCCCCTTAAATCTGCCCGGTCTTTTCCCACTGTAGCGGGCTTTTCTCGTTCCATGCGCCAAGTTTATGCGCTTTGACACCCAATTTTGATGACGAATACGCAAATATTATAGGTTTAAGCGGCTGAAAAACTGTCTTTTCGTTGACATATTGGCGCATGTTTTAACGAAGATATTTATCTCGCCGAGTATGCCTACCGCCGAGCTTGCGATACCGCCCCTCGGCGGGACCCCAACATGGATCTGCCGCAAGCCTTCAACGGCCGAACACATCGCCTTCGAACCGAGCATCAAACAGTAGCTATCTCCTTAACCAAGACGCAACTGGTGGCGTGTGCTGTTCGCGCCATGGTGCTTGCTCCCATCGGCCCACCTTCACCGGCTTGGGGTCTCACGGCTTGGCTGACCGCGTCGCCCGCTGCCGTTCCCTCAGACGTGCTCACCATTTTGCGCAGGCGCCTCATCGTCGGAGCTGCGCCCCTGATTGTGGCTGCTGTCGTGGGCGCTGCGCTCGCCAGCCTCGCCGTCCTGCGCGTTCCCACGCTGGCGATGCTCGCTTGGTTCTGCGCGGATCTGGCGCTCACCCTCGTGCGACTCACAACCATGCTGGTGATGCGCCGCGCCCTCGGTGGTTCGGCACGGCAATCGGGTGGACCGGTCTGGCTTACCGACCTGTACGTGCTCAGCTCAATCCTGTGGTGCATCCAGATCGGATGTGGGGTTGGGCTCTGCATGGCGTCTGCCGACCCCGTGCTCGTGCCCTTCGCCTGCCTGATCACGACGGGCTTC
>JAEWKL010000491.1 GCA_023386115.1 Pseudomonadota bacterium | reverse complement strand
CCGCGAGGCAGAGCCGCGGCCGGATCCGGTGCCCGCCCGGGAAGACCGCGTAGCGAATCGCCTCCGCCAGGCGCGGCGGCGCGCCCGGCGCCTCCGCGTAGGACACGGCCACGTCCAGGGCGTGCTCGATGCGCCGCCCGTCGTCCATGGTTTCCGCCATCATGACGCCTCTCCCGGATGTCATTTCGTTTGAACATCTCAGACTGTCAACTTAGATTGACACTGTTGCGGCGGGAGATCAACGGCGTGGCGAACGAGCGCGTGGTGGTGATCGGGGCGGGAATCGGCGGGCTCGTCGCCGCGCTGAAACTCGCCGCCGCCGGCCTGCCGGTGACGCTGGTCGAGAGGGCCGGCGCCCCGGGCGGCAAGATGCGCCGGGTCGCGGCGGGGCCGCTCGCCGTCGAGGCCGGCCCGACGGTGTTCACCATGCGCTGGGTCTTCGAGGAGATGTTTTCGGAGTGCGGCGCCGATCTCGCCTCCCGCGTCGCCCTCACCCCGGCGGCTTTGCTCGCGCGCCACGCCTGGAGCGGGTCCGAGCGGCTCGATCTCTTCGCCGATCCCGCCAGGTCCGAGGCCGCCATCGCGGACTTTGCCGGCCCGCGCGAGGCGGAGGGGTTTCGCCGGTTCCGCACCCGGGCGGCTGAGATCTACCGCACCCTCGAAGGCCCGTTCATTCGCGGCCAGCGGCCGAGCCCCGTCGACCTCGCGATGCGGGCCGGGCCTTGGGGCTTGAGCGGGCTGATGCGCATCCAGCCCTTCACCACCCTGTGGACCGCGCTCTGCGAGCATTTTCGCGATCCCCGCCTGCGCCAGCTCTTCGGCCGCTACGCCACCTATTGCGGCTCCTCGCCCTTCTCCGCCCCCGCGACGCTGATGCTCGTCGCCCATGTCGAGATGGAGGGCGTCTGGACCGTGGCGGGCGGGCTGTCGCGGCTCGCCGCCGCCGTCGCGGACCTCGCCGCCGAGCGCGGAGCTGTCTTGCGCTACGGCGTGGCGGCGACGGAGATCGTCGTCGCGGGCGGGCGCGTCGCCGGCGTCACGCTCGAGACCGGCGAGCACCTGCCGGCGACCCGGGTGGTGGCCAATGCCGATGCGGCGGCGCTCGCCGACGGGCTGTTCGGGCGCGATTCCGCCCGGGCGGTCGATCCGATGCCGGCGGGCGAGCGCTCGCTCTCGGCCGTCACCTTCGCGGTGGCAGGCCGGCCCGACGGCTTCGACCTCGTGCGCCACAACGTGTTCTTCTCGCCCGATTACGCGGCCGAATTCGCCGACCTGACCCGGGCCGGCCGCCTGCCGCGGGACCCCACCGTCTATGTCTGCGCGCAGGACCGGCACGACGAGGCGGTGCCGTCGCAATCTCCGGAAGCCCTGCTCTGCCTCGTCAACGCGCCCGCCCGCGGCGGCGCCTTTTCTCCCGAGGAGATCGCCCGATGCCACGACACGATGAGCCGGCGGCTCTCCGCCTGCGGCCTGACGATCAGCGAGACGGCGCGGACGACCACGACGCCGGCGGAGTTCGAGGCGCTGTTTCCGGCGACGGGCGGGGCGCTCTACGGCCGGGCCTCGCACGGCTGGATGGCGTCGTTCCGCCGCCCGGGGGCGCGCACGCGGCTGCCGGGCCTCTACCTCGCGGGGGGCAGCATCCATCCGGGGCCGGGCGTGCCGATGGCGGCGCAATCGGGCCGGCTCGCGGCGGCGAGCGTGATCCGGGACCTCGGTTCGACCTGAGCGTGCCGCCCGGCGGTTATGCCTGGTGGTACGTCGACGGCGTCAGCGACGACGGGCGGCACGGAATCACGGTCATCGCCTTCCTCGGCAGCGTGTTCTCGCCTTACTACGCCTGGAGCGGGCGCAAGGACCCGATCGACCACTCGGCCGTCAACGTGGTGCTCTATGGCCGGCCCAGGGCCTGGGCCATGACCGAGCGCCGCCGCGGCAGCGTCGCCCGGACGGCGACCTCCCTCGCCATCGGCCCGAGCGCGATGGACTGGGACGGCAGCGTGCTGACCATCCGGGTCGACGAGGTGACGAGCCCCCTGCCCTCGCGGCTCTCCGGCACCATCCGGGTGCGGCCAGCCGGGATCACCCCCGGCCCCTTCACCCTCGACGCGGAGGGGCGCCACCGCTGGTGGCCGCTCGCGCCCTCCTCGCGCATCGAGGTGGCGCTCGACCGGCCGTCCTTGCGCTGGAACGGCCACGCCTATTTCGACACCAACGACGGCGACGTGGCCCTCGAGGACTCGTTCCGGAGCTGGACCTGGTCGCGCGCGACGCTCTCCGCAGGCGCGGCGATCCTCTACGACGTGCTCCGCCGCGACGGCAGCCGCCAGAATTTGTCCCTGCGCTTCGATCCGGACGGCACGCCGCGCCCGATCGAGCCGCCGGTTCCGGCCGCCCTGCCGCCGACGCTCTGGCGCCTGTCGCGCTCGACCCGCAGCGACGACGGCCGGGCCGCGGTGGTGCGCCGGTTCGAGGACGCGCCGTTCTATTCGCGCTCGCTGCTCTCGGCGCGGATCGGCGGCGAGGCGGTGCAGCCGGTCCACGAGGCCCTCGACCTCCACCGGTTCACGCACCCGCTGGTGCGCCTGATGCTGCCCTTCCGCATGCCCAGGACCCTGCGCTGACGCCCTGCTGACGCCCTGCGCTCGCTCCCCTGCGCTGACTGCCTTGCGCTGATCCCGACCGACCCGCCACGCCCCGGAGACCGCCATGGTCGAGCCCGCGAAACTGGAGAAGGCCGAGGAGGAAGGCGGGCGCCTGACGCGGCTCTCCGCCTTCGTCTTCCTGCACACCGAGCACGCGATCTACGCCGCGCTCGGGGTGCTCCTGGCGCTCACCGCCGTGATGGCGCTGGTCGATGCCGCCGGCATGACGGTCAAGGCGATATCGTCGGTGGGCGCCGCCGCGCAACTCCTCGACGTGGTCGACCGGCTGCTGTTCCTGCTGATGCTGGTCGAGATCCTGCATACCGTGCGGGTGTCGATGCGCTCGGGGAGACTTACCTGCGAGCCGTTCCTGATCGTCGGGCTGATCGCCTCGATCCGGCGCGTCCTCGTCCTCACGCTGCAGACCGCCGAGCAGATGCACGAAGCGGCCTGGACCCCGCAGAAGGAGGCGTTGTTCCGCGCCTCGATGATCGAGCTCGGCGTCCTCGCCGGGCTGATCCTGGTGATGGTGGTGTCGATCTTCCTGCTCCACCGCGCCCGGGACACCGACGAGCCGGCCGGGACCGAATAGGCCGCGGCTCTCGTCGCGCCCCGGCGTGCAACCCCCGCCGGCCGCGCGGCATTGATGGGGTTGAGCGTGGTACAACCGAAGGGAGGTTCATGATGGGCTTGCTGTTCTTCCTGGTCTTCGTCTGTCCGTGGATCGCGGTGGCGTTCCTCTCCAGCCGCGGCACACTGATGAAGCCGAAGCCGTATTGAGGCATGACGGGGGCGGGGGGGGGGGGCCGGCCCCCCCCCCCCCCCCC
>JAEWKL010000488.1 GCA_023386115.1 Pseudomonadota bacterium | reverse complement strand
CCCACCGCTGCCTGAAGCTGGCCGCTGAGTGACCGTGATGAGCAACCGAATTCTTGTTTTCTACGGGTCCTACCGGTCCGACCGTACGGGCATCCGACTGGCGGAGTTCGTGGTCGAGCGGCTGCGCCGCCGCGGGGACGAGGTCGAGCTGATCGACGCCAAGGCAGTCAACCTTCCGATGCTCGACCGGATGTACAAGGAGTACCCGGAGGGCGAAGCTCCCGCGAACCTCGAACAACTGGCGCAGAAGATCCGCGCCGCCGACGGGTTCGTGTTCGTGACGGGCGAGTACAACTGGGGCGTCCAACCCGGATTGAAGAACCTGACCGACCACTTCCTGGAGGAGTGGTTCTGGCGCCCCGCCGCGATCGTGAGCTACTCGGCCGGGCGCCTGTCTGGCGCGCGAGCCGCGACCGCTTGGCACGGCACGATCTCCGAGATGGGGATGATCGTGATCTCGAGTACGATCGCAGTCGGTCCGATAGGACAGACGTTGTCGGCGGCGGGTGAGCCGACCGGCGAGGGTGGGCGGGCACTCGAAGGCGCATTCCCGCGCTTCGCCGACGATCTCACGTGGTGGGTCGAAGCGGCCAAGATGCAGCGGCAACGCAAGCAGCCGCCGTACTGAGCACGAAGACGTCGAACCCGGCGACGGAGACAATCCGGGGATCTCGGAGCAGAGGAGTTCCGCCATGCGATCCGACATCGTCCCCGGGGCCGTCTTCCCCGACTACGAGCTGGCGGCCCACACCGGCAAGCGCCGGAAGCTGTCCGACCTGCAAGGGCAGCACCCAATGGTTCTCGTGCTCAGCCGCGGCGGCTTTTGTCCCAAGGATCGCCGGCAGCACGAGGGCTTGGTCCAGCTCCATCGCGAGCTCGAGGTTGGCTATTGCCGGATTGTTACGATCAGCACCGACAGCATCGTTGAAACGAATGAGTTCCGCACCGGTATCGGTGCTCATTGGACCTTCCTCTCTGACACTCGACGTGTGGTTCAGAAGGACCTTGACATCGCCGAATATACCGACCCGACTCACAATCCCATGATACCTTATACGCTCGTGCTTCAGCCTGGTTTGAAAATTTACAAGATTTACATGGGATACTGGTTCTTTGGTCGCCCGACGGTGGAGGAGCTCCGCCAGGATCTGCGAGACGTTCTGAGAAAATGCCGGCCGGACTGGGATATCAGCACACCCGAGTTGAAAGCGGCGTGGAAGGAAGGGAAGAAGGAGCTCTTTTATCCTTACGGGAAAAGCTACGCGCAAACCATCGGCGAGCAGGACTAGGGTCCGCCGCCGCCCTTCGCGATCCATGAGGCCGGGCCGGGTGACACTGCGCCGCCCAGGTTCGTGCGCCAGGGACCTGAATGAAATGGAGACGATCCATGTCGCAGCCCTCCTCCCTCCCGAACCGGCGCGAGCTCGTGCTCGCCGCGGCTGCCGCGGCCGCGGCGAGCGGGTTCCTCGCGGGCGTGTCCCAGGCGGCCGATAGCGACGCGGTCCGCTCCTTCCGTGCCAATATCCCGGACGAGCAACTCGGCGAGCTCCGCCGTCGCATCGTCGCGACGCGCTGGCCGGACCGGGAGACGGTCCCCGACCAGTCGCAAGGCATCCCGCTCGCCAAGCTCAAGCCGCTCGCCGAGTACTGGGGCGCCGGCTACGACTGGCGGAGAGCGGAGGCGAAGCTCAACGCGTGGCCGCAGTTCGTCACCACGATCGACGGCGTCGTCATCCACTTCGTCCACGTCCGCTCACCCCATCCGAACCCGCTGCCGCTGATCATGACGCATGGCTGGCCGGGATCGGTGTTCGAGCTGCTGAAGGCGGTCGGCCCGCTCACGGATCCGACCGCCCACGGTGGACGCGCGGACGATGCGTTCGACCTCGTCCTGCCGTCCATGCCCGGCTACGGGTTCTCGGGAAAGCCGACGGAGACGGGCTGGGGACCCGACCGCATCGCGCGAGCCTGGGCGCAGTTGATGACCCGCCTGGGCTACACCCGCTACGTCGCGCAGGGGGGTGACTGGGGCTCGCCCGTCTCCAGCGCGATGGCGCGTCAGGCACCCTCCGGCCTGCTGGGCATTCACATCAACCTGCCGGCGGTCGTGCCGGCCGAAGTGGCGGCGGTGCTTGCCGCCGGCGGGCCCGCACCGCCGAACTTCACCGAGAAGGAGCGTGTGGCATTCGACGCGCTCAGCGCGGCAGCCAGAATGGGAGACAGATCCTACGCCACGATGATGGGCACCCGCCCGCAGACGATCGACTACGCCCTCGCAGACTCCCCGGTCGGTCTGGCGGCGTGGATGCTCGGTCATCCGGGCTTCTCACGTTGGACGTACAGCAGCAGCGACCTGGAGAAGTCTCCAGACGAGGTGCTGGACGACATTACGCTGTACTGGCTGACGAACACCGCTACGTCGGCGGGCCGGCTGTACTGGGAGTATGGGGGACGAAGCGTGACGGGTGCGGCTGCGGAGAAGACTGATCAGATCTCGTTGCCCGTGGCCATCACGGTCTTTCCCGGAGAGAACTACCGAGCTCCGGAGACATGGGCTCGGCGTGCCTACCGCAACCTGATCTACTTCCACGAGGTCGAGCAGGGCGGTCACTTCGCAGCCTGGGAGCAGCCGGAGCTGTTTAGTACGGAGATCCGCGCCGCGTTCCGGTCACTCCGGGAACCGACCTGAAGCGTCGGGTCGCGCCTTTGGCCTACAATGGAGCGTTCGCGAACCGATGAGATGTGTCTCTGCAACCGGTGAGCTGACATGCCTCCGATGGCTGATGTGAAGATTGCCTTTGGCAGCTGATCTCTACTTCCTGGGACAGCCTCTCGCGTTCCATGTGCCTCCCTTATGCGCCTGGTCCCCAGTTTTGATTTCCTGACACACAAATCGTACAGGTTTACTTGGATGAAAAACCGTCTTTTTTCTTACATTTCGATCCGAACGACGGAATGATTGCTTGGGATGGCAACCCAACCTTAACGCTCTATCCGGAAGTGGGTGTTCCGCACCCCACTCAAGTAAATATTTTGTTCAGTATATATTGTTCTAAATATCAAATCATGAACTCCTTCAACTCAGCTCTCGATTGACGTGCCTTAATCGATCGTTATGGATTTTCAGACTAAGAAATAATTTAGTAAGATCTAATCTATACAAGTGGTTCAGAGCGAGCTAAGGCTAGAAGCGGACGGGAAAGCCGCTCATCGCTAGGCCGCACGGAGGCTTGCTGTTGCTTGATGCCCGAACCGCTGCGCTACGAGCGTCTTGAGGAGGCGCGCCTAAGCGCACTCCAAGAGCTCAACCTTCTCGACACACCACCGAGCGAGAGCTTCGACCGCATCACGCGGATGGCCAGTCAGATCTTCAACCTGCCGATCTCCGCAGTGTCGCTGACGGATCGTGATCGGCAATGGTTCAAGTCGCGTATCGGCGTCGACCACTGCTCCATCCCGCGCGACAAGGCGCCGTGCGCGCAGGTAGCCGAGAGCGCCGATCTTCTGGTGATCCCCGACCTCACTCAGGATGCCTGCTACGCCGACAGCGTGCTGGGTCGCTCCGGCATCCGCTTCTATGCCGGCGCGCCGCTGATCACGCGGGAGGGTTATAGCCTCGGGGCCCTCTGCGTCCTGGGAACGGAACCGCGCGCGGTCGTCGCGTCCGAGGTGGCCGCCCTGAGGGACTTGGCCGCCATGGTGATGGCACAGATCGAGTTGCAGCACGCCTTTGGCCGGGTCGATCCGCTGAGTGGCCTGCCCAGCCGGAACCAGTTCCTGGACGACCTTGCTGATCTCGCCGCCGAGCACCCGAACGAGGTCCGGATCGCCGTGCTGGTTGATCTCGCCCGTCCCGAGCAGGTCGGTGCCTACGCCCGTGTCATGGGGCCGGGCCGCATCGACGATATGGTCCGGGAGGCAGCCCGGGAGTTGCGGCGGCTCGTCGGCCCGGAGCGCAGACTTTATCACACAGCGGCGACGCAATTCGCCTTTCTGGCCGCCCCGGGTGTCCCGCAAGACAAATACGTCTGCCGCCTCGTGGAGGAGCATCGGCGCGCGCGGCAGCGCTCTATGACTGGCATGCTCCTGACGAGCGCCATCGGCGTGTGCGTGTTCAAGCCCTGTGTGACGGCACCACAGGACGTGCTGCGCGCCCTCTACAGCGCGGTTCAGGACGCGCGTTCATCGCCCGATCTCGTCAGCGTCTACTCGTCAGCCGCTGACGAAGCCTATCAGCGCCGGTACCGATTACTCCAGGATTTCGGCCCTGCGCTCAGCGCCGACAACCAGTTGCGGCTCGTGTTCCAGCCGCGCATCGAGCTGTCCACAGGGAGATGCATCGGCGCGGAGGCGCTGCTGCGCTGGAACCATCCGGACCTGGGGCCAGTGTCCCCCGGCGAGTTCGTCCCCGTCATCGAGCACTCGCCCCACGCGCAGACCATGACGGCCTTCGTGCTGGACCTGTCGATCGCGCAAGCGCGCCGCTGGGAAGAGGACGGGCACAGGCTCGTGATGTCGGTCAACGTCTCGGCCGCTAACCTGCACGAGCCGGGCTTCGGCAACTCGGTCGAGGCCGCCCTTCGGCGCCACAGCCTGGCGCCGGAGCGACTGGAATTGGAGGTGACCGAAAGCGCGGTTATGCAGGATGCCGACCAGGCGCGGAGTCAGTTGGATGCGCTCGCCGCTGCCGGCATCCGCTTGGCCATCGACGATTTTGGAACCGGCTACAGCAGTCTTGCCTATCTCCAAGACATGCCGGCCCACGTTGTGAAGATCGACCAGAGCTTTGTGCGTAAGCTCGGGTATGGCGACAGGGAACAGTCGCTCGTCAGGTCGATGATCAGCCTTTCGCACGACCTCGGTTATCGTGTGGTCGCGGAGGGTGTGGAGAACGTCGAGACGGCAGACCATCTAGTAAAGATGAGCTGCGATGAGGTGCAGGGCTACTTCTACGCACGCCCCTTAGAGGTTGATCAGTTTGAGGTCTGGTTGCAGGAACATAGACTGTTCGCCGAGCGCGACGCTAAACTCACTTGCAGCTCCAAGGACCTGACGCATGCAGGCGAACGGTTAAACGAAGATAGTTATCCCGCTGAGCATGACCGCCGCCGAGCTTGCCATACCTCCCGCTCGGCGGGACCCCAACATGGATCGGCCGCAAGCGCTCAACAGCTGAATATCTCCTCCGAACCGAGCATCAAACAGTTGCCATCTCCTTAACCGAGGCGCAACCGATGGCGTGTGCTGTTCACGCCATGGCGCTCCCTGTCATCGACCCACCTTCACCGGCTTGGGGTCTCACAGCCTGGCTGATCGCGTCGCCCGTGGCTGTTCCCTCGGACGTGCTCACCACCCTGCGCAGGCGCCTCATTGTCGGAGCTGCGCCCCTGATCGTGGCCGCCGTCGTGGGCGCTGCGCTTGCCAGCCTCGCCGTCCTGCGCGTTCCCACGCCGACCATGCTCGCATGGTTCTGCGCGGATCTGGCGCTCACCCTCGTGCGACTCACAACCATGCTGGTGATGCGCCGCGCCCTCGATGGTTCGCCACGGCGACCGGGCGGACCGGTCTCGCTTACCGACCTGTACGTGCTCAGCTCAATCCTGTGGTGCATCCAGATCGGATGTGGGGTTGGGCTCTGCATGGCGTCTGCCGACCCCGTGCTCGTGCCCTTCGCCTGCCTGATCACGACGGGCTTC
>JAEWKL010000455.1 GCA_023386115.1 Pseudomonadota bacterium | reverse complement strand
GCCCGGGCCGGCGCTGACCGTAAGCTCCACCCTATCGCGGGGAGTCAGCCCTCATGTCGAACCACATCGTCACCTCCTACGATCAGGAGCTGCAGAACCTGCGGCGCAGCATCGCCGAGATGGGCGGCATCGCCGAGAAGATGGTGGCCGATTCCGGCCAGGCGCTGCTGCGCCGCGACGCCGCCCTCGCCCAGGCGGTGATCGCCGTCGACACCCGCCTCGACGGGCTGCAGCGCGAGATCGAGGAGAAGGCCATCCTCCTCATCGCCAAGCGCCAGCCGATGGCGGTGGACCTGCGCGAGACGATCTCGGCGATCCGCGTCTCGGGCGACCTCGAGCGCATCGGGGATCTGGCCAAGAACGTCGCCAAGCGCGTCGTCGCCATCGCCGACCAGGTCCAGCTGCAGAAGATCGTCGTCGGCGTGGAGCACATGAACGAGCTGGTCCAGGGCCAGCTCAAGGACGTGCTCGACGCCTACGCCACCCAGGACACCGTCGCCGCCCTCGACGTCTGGGCCCGGGACGGCGGCATCGACGCGCTCTACACCTCGCTGTTCCGCGAGCTCCTGACCTACATGATGGAGGATCCGCGCAACATCACGTTCTGCACGCACCTCCTGTTCTGCGCCAAGAACGTCGAGCGCATCGGCGACCACACCACCAACATCGCCGAGACCATCCACTACCTCGCCACCGGCGAGACGCTGCCGACCGATCGTCCCAAGAACGACCGCTCGAGCTTCGCCACTCTCGATCCCCAGCCGGAGGCCTGACGGACAGGCCCGCGCCGGGCGCGATGTCCGGCGCAGGCCACCCTCCGGCCCCCTGCCCGAAGTGCCCCACATGAGTACCCGCATCCTGATCGTCGAGGCCGAGGAGGCACTGACCCTCCTCCTGCGCTACAACCTCGAGGCCGAGGGCTTCGAGGTCGACGCCGTCGCCCGGGGCGACGAGGCGGATATCCGCCTGCGCGAGCAGGTGCCCGACCTCGTCCTCCTCGACTGGATGATGCCCGGCCTGTCCGGCATCGAATTGTGCCGGCGCATTCGTGCCCGCCGCGAGACCGAGCGGCTGCCGGTCATCATGCTGACGGCGCGGGGCGAGGAGGGCGACCGGGTGCGGGGCCTGGCCACCGGCGCCGACGACTACATCGTCAAGCCGTTCTCGGTGCCCGAGCTTCTGGCGCGGGTGCGGGCGCTGCTGCGCCGGTCCAAGCCCGCCCACGTCGCCGACCTCCTGATCGCCGGCGACATCGAGCTCGACCGGGTCAGCCACCGCGTCCGCCGCGACGGCCGCGAGCTGCATCTCGGCCCGACCGAGTTCAAGCTGCTCGAATTCCTGATGCAGAGCCCAGGCAGGGTCTTCTCGCGCGAGCAACTCCTCGACGGGGTCTGGGGCCACGACGTCTATATCGACGAGCGCACCGTCGACGTGCATATCGGCCGCCTGCGCAAGGCGATCAACCGCGGCCGCGACGCCGACCCGATCCGCACCGTGCGCGGCTCCGGCTACTCCTTCGACGAGATGTTCGCGCCCGAGCCGTGAGGGGCCGGTTCGTGGCAGCGGATGGCGGCGTGGGTGGCATGATGTGTCGGCGGTCGATCTGCCCGGCCGTCAGGGTGGGTCGGAGGCAAGCGGCCATCGCGATATCCGATCGGCTCTCCCATCCGCGACCTCAGGATCTGGTTGCAGGTGGAAAGTGCCCTCGAGGCGAGAGAGCCGTGCTGTCGTATCCCGTAGCCGTTCGCAGGTGCTGCCGTACAGGCGATTGACTATGCCGTATCATCTTTGATGAACTGGCATCCACGTCGCCGAAAAATGCTTCTGTGGCACTCCGTCAGGCCAGCCGCGGCTCGGGAGCTTGGCGCCGCCGCAGCACCGGTGCGACGGCATCCCGGTCGTCCGCCTCCCGCGCCTCGCGCGCGGCCCGTGCGAGCTCGACTGGCGGAAACAGGTCGTGCAGCCCGCGCGAGACGCCGGTGAGGACCGGGGCGAAGGGGCCGGTGAGCGCGGAGGCGGCCGCGTCGGCCTTGACGAATCGGGAGCTGGACATGGGGCAGTGCAAACCTCGGGGCCTGGCTCAACGCGCCGCACCCCGACTCGGTTCACGGCCTCTGTCCCATTGATCCTCGAATCCGCACATTGATGCGAAGGGGCAACATAGGCTGTCGTGGCGCGCGGGCCCTGTCCCGTATGGGGTGAAGGACCTCGCGCAGGAGCGATCCGTCACGATGCCCGTCCGGCCCTTCGGAGACGCCACGGTCTGGCGCGCCGCCGCCCTGCTCGGGCTCCTCAGCAGCACCTTCTCGACCCTGGTGAGCCAGGCGACGGCCGCCCGCGTCGGACGCGACGCGGCGGTGGACTGGATGGTGGTGGCGGCGATCCCGCTGCGCGACGCCGCGCTCTCGCCCGACCCGACCTGGCCGACCGTTGCGGCCGGCATCCTGTTCCACCAATGGGCCGATTTCTCCTGGGCGCTGGTGTTCTTCGGGCTCCTCGGCCGCTGGACGGCGGGATTGTCGCCCGCCACCCTGCTGGTCCTGTGCGGGCCCTGGGCGCTCCTGACCTCATCCCTCGAATGGCTCGTGCTGGTGCCGCTCCTGCCGTTCCGCCAGCCGCTCTTCACCCTCGAGCAGCCCTACTGGATCGGCTTCCTGGTCCACCTGACCTCGGCCTCGATCTACCCGCTGTTCCCCTTCCTCCGCGACCGGATCGCCGGCCGCTCCTCGCTCCACCGGGGCTTTTCGGCCCTATGGGCGGGACTCGCGGCCGCGGGAGCCTCGGGTCTCGGCCTCCTGGCGGTCCTCGGCTGGCTCGGCTGGGAGGTGCCGCATCTCGGCGACGCGGCGTTCGACCAGAGCTACCTGCGGCGGATGACCGAGCACCATAGGCAGGGCGCGCAGCTCGCGGAAATGGCGGCCGAGAAAGCGGAGGACCCGCACCTGCGCGCCCTCGCCGGGCTGATGGCGGCGGCGCAGAACGGCGAGATCGCCGTGATGACGCAATGGTGGAACAGCTGGTTTCCGGCGCTCTCTGCCCTCTGCACGCCGCAGGAGCGGGAGGCGATGCCCGGGATGGCGCGTCCCGACGAGGTCGAGGCCCTGCGCCGCGCCGAGGGCCGCGCCTTCGACGCGTGGTTCGTCACACTGATGAGCCGCTACCATGCCGGTGCGGTGCGGATGGCCGACGAGGCCCTGATCCGCGCCGGCGACCCGCGGATGCGCCTCCTCTCCCATGCCATCCGCCACCAGCAGCGCGGCGAGATCGACCTGATGCACGGGGCTCAGGGTCCCGCGGCGGTCGCGGCGGCGGCCCGCAACCTGGTGCTGCCCTCTGGCCAGGTTCCGGCGGATCGTGCGCTCGACCCGGCCGGGCCGTGAGGATCCCGCTCAGCTCCGCGCCGTCGGGGCGATCAGCGTCTCGGTCGCGCCGGCCGGATCCATGCCGACGCGGCCCCAGCCCGGCAGCTTCAGGGCCGGGCGGCGCAGGTCGAGCCCCGCCACCGCGCCGAGGATGTTCAGCTCGATCCCCTCGATCCAGCCGAGGGTGAGGCCGAGATAGCCCCGCGCCGAGAGCTGGATCCCGGTGCGGCTCGGCGTCCAGGTGATCAGGGTCTCCGAAAAGTCCTTCCCGAGGGCCGTCGGCGGCAGGGCCACGGCGAGGTCCGGCACCGCCCGCAGCACATGGGCCACGAAGGTATTGGAGTTCGGCCCCGGCCAGGCGCTGTAGCTGCCGGCCTTGGCATACGGATAGGCTGCGACCGCCGCATGGATGCGCGGCACGGCGTGCGCCGCCGCCTCGCCGTTGAGGGCGAGCACCACCTGCGGTGGGTTGCCGAACCAGCGCGCGTCGGCCGCATAGGCGTCCTTGCGCACCGGCAGGCCCCAGCCGACCACGTCGTAGCGGGTGTAGCGCGGCGCGCCCGCCTCCTTGACGACGATCCAGGTGTGATGGGCGAAGATGCCCCGCCAGCGCCCGACCCGGGCGGCGTAGATCCGCACGGTCGCTTCCGGCGCCGCGGCGGCGGCGGGCAGGAGCCGGGCGCTCGACCAGTCGGCGGTGGACCAGTCGGGGGCGAGGTCGTCGCGGCTCCACCACCACAGGGCGTGGGCGGCGAGCGGCAGCAGGAACAGGAGGACGAGCGCGAGCACGAGGGTGCGCGCCAGCCAGGCCAGGGCGAGAAGCATGACCGGAGAGATGGCGCGCCGAGCGTGGCGGCGCAACCGGCGGAGGCGATCGATCGCCTCACGCGAACCGGAGCCGGGCGAGACCGTTGTCGGCAAAGAAGCGAGTTGGACGGGAGGGCGCGATGGCCGAGGTGAAACGGGTGCTGGACGCCCTGGTGCGCAGTCGCCGCGGCGGGCTCGCGGCCTCCGCGGCCCTCGGCGGGCTGGCGCTGATCGCCGGGCTCGCCCTGCGGGCGACGCAAGCCGACGGAACGGCCGATGTCGGGACGGGGGCGAAACCGTCCGGGACGCCCTTCGATGCCGGGGCGCTCAGCGACGACGAGGCGACGCTCTGCCTGCGCATCATGGTGGCGGCCTCGGCCGCCGACGGGATGATCGATGCCCGCGAGCGCGAGCGGCTCGACGCGGCGGTCGCCGAGTCCGGCCTCGACCTCGCCGGCCGGCAATGGCTCACCCGCGAGCTGGAGGACCCGGCGACGATCGACGAGATCGCCGACCGGGTGCAGGATCCGGAAGCCGGCGCCCGGGTCTACGCCGCGGCCCGCCTCGCCATCGATCCCGACACGATGCAGGAGCGCACCTTCCTGCGCCAGCTGGCCGAGGCCCTCGACCTCGACGAGACGGCGGTGGCGCGGGTCGAATCCGGCCTCGCGGCCTGACGGGGGTCGCCATGCGATCCGGCGGCCGGCAAGCCCTCGAACTGCTCGCCCGCCTTGGCTACGGCGCCCGCGGGGTCACCTACTGCCTCGTCGGCGGCCTCGCCGTGCTGGCGGCGATCGGCGTCGGCGGCCAGACGGGGGGCAGCCGCAGCGCCCTCCTGATCTTGCTGGAGCGGCCCTTCGGCTGGATCCTCCTCGGTCTCGTGGCGTTCGGCCTCGCCGCCTTCGCGCTCTGGCGGGTGGTCGAGGCCCTTACCGATGCCGACGGCTACGGCCGTTCGGCCAAGGGCCTGGCGACCCGGGCCGGCCACCTCGTCAGCGGCGTCACCTATGGCGGCCTCGGCGTCTCGATGATGCTGGCGGCCCTCGGGCGCGGCACGGCCCGAAAGGCCGAGGACCAGGGCGCGCGGGACTGGACCGCCTGGCTGTTGCAGCAGCCCTTCGGCCAGTGGCTCGTCGGCGCGGTCGGGCTCGTCGTGATCGGCGCCGGCCTCGCCTTCGCGCTGAAGGCGTGGAAGGGCGACGTGTGCAAGCGCCTGTCCGTGCCCCATGATGCCCGCGACTGGGTGCGTCACGTCGGCCGCTTCGGCTACGCCGCGCGGGCGCTCACCTTCGGGCTGATCGGCGGCTTCCTGATCGTGGCGGCACTCGCCAGCCGGTCGAGCGAGGTCAAGGGCCTCGGCGGCGCCCTCCAGGCCCTGCGGGCCGAGCCCTATGGCTGGGTGCTCCTCGGCCTCACGGCGGCGGGCCTCGCCGCCTTCGGGGTGTTCGGCCTCGTCCAGGCCCGCTACCGCCGCATCGATCCGCCGGACCTGGACGCGGCGCGCCGGGCCGTGGAGGATATCGCGCGATAACACCGGAGAAGACCGCATGAACGCGCCGCTGCCGCTCCGCACCGAGTTCCTGTTCCGCATCAGCCTCACGGTCGGCGCGCCGCAAGGCATCGGCCCTTCCCGCGGCACCGACCTGCGGGTCGTGCCCGTCACCGGCGGCACCGTCTCGGGTCCGCGCCTCACGGCCGAGGTGCTGCCCGCCCCGGCCGGCGACTGGCTGCGGGTCGAGCCCGACGGCACGACGCATCTCGACGTGCGCCTGACCGTCCAGGCGGCCGGCGGCGGGCTCGTCTACTGCCAGTATACCGGCCTGCGCGCCGGCCCGCCGGAGGTGCTGGCCCGCCTCGGCCGCGGCGAGGCGGTGGCACCGGACCAGTACTACTTCCGCACCACCCTGCGCTTCGAGACCGGGGCGCCGGACCTCGCCTGGCTCAACAGGCTGATCGCCGTCGGGGTGGGGCAGCGGCTGCCGGAGGGGCCGGTCTATGATGTGTATGGGGTGATGTGAGTCTGTATTGACACGCTCTACGTCATCCCGGGGCTCGCCGAAGGCGAGAACCCGGGATGACCATATGGAGGATGGAAGAATCCGTCGGTGAAACCGGGCGGGTTCGCCCCCGCTCAGCGCCGGTTCCCCTCCAGGAACGCGCCGATCCGCTCCAGCGCCCGGGCGATGTTCTCCGCCGAATTGGCGTAGGACAGGCGCAGGTAGCCCTCGCCGTGCACGCCGAAATCCGGCCCGCCGATCGTCGCGACGCCGGCCTCCTCCAGCAGCGCCGAGGCCAGGGCCTTGGCCTTCCACCCGGTGCCGGCGATGTTCGGGAAGGCGTAGAAGGCGCCCTTCGGGGTGATGCAGGAGACGCCCGGCAGCCGGTTCAGCCCCTCGACCACCAGCAGGCGGCGGCGGTCGAACTCGGCCATCATGGCGGCCACGCAATCCTGCGGCCCGTCGAGGGCCGCGATGCCCGCCCATTGCGTCGCGGCGTTGACGCAGGAGAAGGAATTCACCGCGAGCTTGCGGGCCGCATCGTAGAGCGGCGCCGGCCAGACCGACCAGCCGAGGCGCCAGCCGGTCATCGCGTAGGTCTTCGAGGCGCCGTCGAGATAGATCAGCCGGTCGCGGATCTCCGGATAGGCGAGCAGCGTGTGGTGGCGCTCGCCGTCATAGGTCATCGTACCGTAGATCTCGTCCGACATGATCGTGACGTCGGGGTGCTTCGCCAGCCCCGCCACGAGCTTGTCGATCTCGGCCTTCGGGGTCACGCCGCCGGTCGGGTTGGCGGGGGAATTGAGGATCAAGAGGCGGGTGCGCGGGGTGATGAGCGAGAGCGTCTCCTCGGCCGAGAAGGCGAAGCCGTTCTCCTCGCGGATCGGCACCGGCACCGGCGTCGCGCCGGTGAACTCGATCATCGAGCGGTAGATCGGGAAGCCCGGATCCGGATACAGGATCTCGGCCCCCGGCTCGCCGAACATCAGGATCGCCATGAACATGGTGACCTTGCCGCCCGGGACGATCATCACGCTGTCGGGCGAGACCTGGACGCCGAGGCGCCGGTCGAGGTCGCGGGCCACCGCCTCGCGCAGGGGCAGGATGCCGGTCGCCGGGGTGTAGCCGTGATGCCCGTCTTGGAGGGCCTTCACCGCCGCCTCGACCACGTGAGGCGGGGTCGGCATGTCGGGCTGGCCGATGCCGAGATTGATCACGTCGCGGCCGGCCTGGGCCAGGGCCGTGGCGCGGGCGAGCACCGCGAAGGCGTTCTCCTCCCCGATGCGCGAGAAGGCGGGGACGATGGCGGGCATGGCGGTCTCTCGTTTCCTCGATGGCGTCCGGGGCGGGGCGCGGAGGCCCCGCCTTGTCGTCCCGCGGCCTTCCGGTGCCGTCGGGACGGACCGGTCAGCGCGACGTGTTGCGCTCGGCGAGCCGGCTGACGCCGAACGAGATCGCGCCGCCGAGGACGGTCAGGATGATGCCGGTCTTGATCGCCGCCCAGAGCAGCGAGCGCTCGATGCCCTCGTCGGTGAGCATCAGGATCAGGCAGACGACGACCGGGATCGCCACCACGATGGCGATCGGCACGAGCGGGTTGGACGTCTTCTCTTGGCTCATCGGCGGCTCCCCCGAGGTTGTCGAGCGGTGTGGTTCAGCCGGCCTCATAGCACCGCTCGCCGGCGTTGCGACAGCACCGGCGCGATAAACTTTGGGCCGTCGGGGTCGCAGCTGCGAGGGCGCCGGCCATGCGCGCGGCGGTGTTGCCTTCCTGCACCGGCCGGGTCCATAGGTTCCCCGGAACGGTTCTCGACAAGAACGGATTCGGGAAGGACGACCCCGCCATGGCCCAGACGCCGCGCCCTCGCATCGACGCCAGCCGCCTGCGCTCGCGCCTCTGGTTCGACAACCCGGACAACCCGGGCATGACGGCGCTCTACCTCGAGCGCTACCTCAATTTCGGCCTCACGGTCGGCGAGCTGCGCGGCGGCAAGCCGCTCATCGGCATCGCGCAGACCGGCTCGGACCTGTCACCCTGCAACCGTCATCACCTCGAACTCGCCAAGCGCGTGCGCGAGGGCATCACGGCGGCGGGCGGCGTGGCCTTCGAGTTCCCGTGCCACCCGATCCAGGAGACCGGCAAGCGGCCGACCGCGTCGCTCGACCGCAACCTCGCCTACCTGTCCCTGGTCGAGGTGCTGTACGGCTACCCCCTCGACGGCGTCGTTCTGCTCACCGGCTGCGACAAGACCATGCCGGCCTGCCTGATGGCGGCCGCCACCGTGAACATCCCGACCATCTCGCTCAATGTCGGCCCGATGCTGAACGGCTGGAGCCGCGGCGAGCGCACCGGCTCCGGCACCATCGTGTGGAAGGCCCGCGAGCGCCACGCCGCCGGCGACATCGACTATCAGCAGTTCCTCGACATCGTGGCCTCCTCGGCGCCCTCGGACGGCCACTGCAACACGATGGGCACCGCCTCGACCATGAACGCGCTGGCGGAAGCGCTCGGCATGGCGCTGCCCGGCTCGGCCGCGATTCCCGCCCCCTACCGCGAGCGCGGCCAAGCCGCCTACGCTACGGGCCAGCGCATCGTCGAGATGGTGTGGGAGGACCTGAAGCCCTCCGACATCCTCACCCGCGAGGCGTTCGAGAACGCCATCGTCGCCAACACCGCCATCGGCGGCTCGACCAACGCGCCGATCCACATCAACGCCATCGCCAAGCTGATCGGCGTGCCGCTCACCTGCGACGACTGGGAGCGCGTCGGCTACGACATCCCGCTGCTCGTCAACATGCAGCCCGCCGGCCAGTATCTCGGCGAAGAGTACTACCGCGCCGGCGGCCTGCCGGCGGTGATGGCCGAGCTGCTGGAGGCTGGCAAGCTCCACGCCGACGCGATCACCTGCAACGGCCGCACGGTGGCGGAGAATTGCGAGGGCGCCAAGACCTGGGACCGCGACGTCATCAAGCCCTTTGGCGAGCCGATGCGCGAGCGCGCCGGCTTCCTCAACCTCAAGGGCTCGCTGTTCGACTCCGCGATCATGAAGACCAGCGTGATCAGCCGCGAGTTCTACGACCGCTACCTCGCCAACCCGGACGATCCCTACGCCTTCGAGGGCAAGGTCGTGGTGTTCGACGGGCCGGAGGATTACCACCACCGCATCGACGATCCGGCCCTCGGGATCGACGAGCACACGGTGCTGATCATGCGCGGCGCAGGGCCGATCGGCTATCCGGGCGCGGCGGAAGTCGTGAACATGCAGCCCCCGGGCGCGCTGATCCGCAAGGGCGTGCTGTCGCTGCCCTGCATCGGCGACGGGCGCCAGTCCGGCACCTCGGGCACGCCCTCTATCCTCACCGCCTCGCCCGAGGCGGCGGCCGGCGGCGGGCTCGCCCTGCTCCAGAACGGCGACCGCGTCCGGATCGACCTCAACAAGCGCACCGCCGACATCCTGCTCCCCGAGGAGGAGATCCGGCGGCGGCGC
>JAEWKL010000441.1 GCA_023386115.1 Pseudomonadota bacterium | reverse complement strand
CACCAGGGCGGCTACTACATCCGCCTGACCGTCCACGACCGCCCCGGCGTCGCCGCCGGCGTCGCGACCCGGATGGCCGAGCGCGAGATCTCCCTCGAGAGCATCCTCCAGCACCGTTCCGAGAGCGCCGCGGCCCGCGATCGCCACGGCCGCTCGGGCCTGCCGGTGCCGCTGGTGCTCATCACCTATGCGGCGACCGAGGCGGCGATCCGCGAGAGCCTCGACGCGATGGCGGCGGACGGCCTGCTCTCCGAGCCGCCCCAGCTCATCCGCATCGAGCGCGAGTGAATCCAGGCGATCGCCGCAGCAAGTTGCCGGCTGCGGTGGCGACGGATTGAACGGAAAACCTTCCCCCGCCATCCACCGCTGAGCCGGTGGCGATTGACAAAATTCAGTTCAGCGGCGCCGGTTTCTCCTTTAAGACCCGGCCCGAAGGATCATCACGAGGATCATGAACGCATGTCGGACGCCAAGAAGCCGGGGCCGAGCCAGGTCATCGAGCGCATCCTGACCCTCGAACTGGTGCGCGTCACCGAGCGGGCTGCCGTGGCGGCGGCGCGCCTGCGCGGCCAGGGCAACGAGAAGGCCGCCGACCAGGCCGCCGTCGACGCGATGCGCCGTGAGCTGAACCGCCTGCCGATCGACGGCACCGTGGTGATCGGCGAGGGCGAGCGCGACGAGGCCCCGATGCTGTTCATCGGCGAGACCCTCGGCAACGGCTCCGGCCCGAAGGTCGACATCGCGGTCGACCCGCTGGAGGGGACCACCCTCTGCGCCAAGGACATGCCGGGCTCCGTCGCCGTGATGGCGATGGCCGAGGGCGGCACCCTGCTCGCCGCCCCCGACGTCTACATGCACAAGATCGCCATCGGCCCGGGCTACCCGGCCGGCACCGTGCATCTCGACGCCTCGCCTGAGGAGAACATCCACGCGCTCGCCAAGGCCAAGGGCGTGCCCCCGGCCGAGATCACCGCGCTGGTGCTCGACCGGCCGCGCCACACCGACCTGATCGCGGCGATCCGCCGGACCGGCGCTGGCGTGCGCCTGATCTCCGACGGCGACGTGGCCGGCGTGATCTTCACCACCATGCCGGACGAGACCGGCATCGACATCTATCTCGGCATCGGTGCCGCCCCCGAGGGCGTGCTGGCGGCGGGCGCACTGCGCTGCATCGGCGGCCAGATGCAGGGCCGCCTGATCCTCGACACCGAGGAGAAGCGCGACCGTGCCGCCAAGATGGGCGTCGCCGATCCGAACCGCCTCTACGCCCTCGACGACCTCGCCCGCGGCGACGTGGTGGTGGCGCTCACCGGCGTGACCGACGGGGCGCTCGTCAAGGGCGTGAAGTTCGGGCGCAGCACCATTCGCACCGAGACGGTGGTCTACCGCTCGCATACCGGTACCGTGCGCCGGATCGAGGCCGAGCATCGCGACTTCGACAAGTTCCACCTGAAGTAGTGTTCTTCGAGAGAGGGCTGCGCGGCTCGGCCCGCGGCCCTCTTGATCCCGGGGTGGTTCCCCGCGACCCTGGCGGCGATTCCCAACGACAGGATCGCCGCCGGATGCCGACCCCCACCATTCGCCCGCTGCGCCCCGACGAGCGCGCCGCCTGGGACCCGCTCTGGCAGGGCTACCTCGCCTTCTACGGCGCCACCGTCGCGCCCGAGGTCACCGACCTCACCTGGGCCCGCCTGCACGATCCCGCCGAGCCGATGCACGCCCTCGTGGCCGAGCAGGAGGACGGCACCGTCATCGGCCTCGTCCACTACATCTTCCACCGCTCGACCTGGACCGCCGGACCCTATTGCTACCTCCAGGACCTGTTCACCGCCAAGGCCGCCCGCGGCCAGGGGGCGGGGCGGGCGCTGATCGAGGCGGTCTACGCGGCGGCGCGCGAGGTGGGGGCGAGCCGGGTCTACTGGCTGACCCAGGAGGCCAACGTCACGGCGCGGGCCCTGTACGACACGCTGGCGGACCGGCCGGGCTTCATTCAGTACCGGAAGGTGTTCTGACGCAGCTACGCTTCGGTTCGAACAAGGCCGATCCGCGCTGTTCGAACCGTTGCGCGGGACCTCCGAGCGCGTCCGGTCACGTGTTCGGGAACGGACGGGACGGGCCTGAAGTCATACGGCACGATGCCGACGATCCGCCAGATTCCACACTTCCAGGCCTGGATCGCCGGCCTCGGCGACGATCGTGTGCGCCTGCGCATCCAGACCCGCATTCGACGCCTCTCGATCGGCGATCCGGGCGACGTGGAAGCCGGTCGGCCAAGGCGTGAGCGAAGTGCGGGTCGACTATGGCCCAGGCTACCGGGTCTACTTCGTCCAGCGGGGATCGGAGATCGTGATCTTGCTCTGCGGTGGCGACAAGCGCACGCAGGACAAGGACATTCCTCACGCCAGGCAGCTTGCCAATCAGGACTGGTGATAGAGGACTGGGACCATGCCACTCGAAACCATCCCCTGGGATATCGTGGACAGCCTCGATACGCCCGAGCGCATCGCCCTCTATCTCGAGGCGGTGCTCGACGACGGCGACCCTGCCCTCGTCGCGGCCGCGATCGGTGATATCGCCCGCGCGCAGGGGATGAACGAGGTCGCCCGGAAGGCGGGCCTGTCGCCGGAGACCCTGCACAAAACCCTCTCCGACGAGGGGAACGCGCAGCTCGCGACCGTGATCTCCGTGCTCAAGGCCCTCGGGGTGAAGCTGACCGTTTCACCTGCGGTCGACGCGGCCTGAACGCGCCAGCGAGGTGTGCCTCATCCCGTCCGCCTCTCCCGTCGAAGAATCGGTCGAGCATGGGGGCTCAACAAAAAGGCCCCCGACGCAGCGTCGGAGGCCTCGTTCATCTGCAAAACTCGCGTCGCGCCTACCGGAACAGCGACGCCATCCCGCCCTGCATCCGCCCCAGGCCCTGCTTGGCGATCGTGTTGCCCTGGTCGATGGCGATGGCGCGCTGGTAGCTCTCCAGCGCCTCCTGGCGGCGGTTGGACTTCTCGTAGGCGAGACCGCGATAAGCCCAGGAATCCGCGTCCTTGTTGTTGACGTTCAGCGCCGCGTTGTAGTCCTCGATCGCCTTGTCGTACTGGTTGGTGGCGATCAGGCTCTGGCCGCGGGCGGCGTAGGGCGCGGCCACGAAGGGGTTGCGGTCGATGGCGGCGTCGAAGTCGCCGATCGCGGCGCGGTGCTGCCCTTGCGCCTGCCGCACCAGGCCGCGGGCGTGGTAGGCCTCGGCCGATTCCGGCGTCAGGCGGATCGCCTGGCTGAGGTCGCTGTAGGCGGCCTCGAAGTTCCCTTGCGCCCGTTGCAGGTTGGCGCGGCCGATATAGGCGGCGGTGTAGTTCGGGTCGGCGTTGATCGCCTTGGAGAAATCCTGCAACGCGGCATCGTTGCGGCCCGATTGGCGGTAGGCCAGCGCCCGGTTGCCGTAGGCCGAGGCCGAGTTCGGGTCGAGCTGGATCGCCTTGGTGAAGTCGGCGATCGCCGAATCGAAGTTCCCGGCTCGGGCATAGGCGGCGCCGCGGGTGTTGTAGGCCGCCGCGTCGCTCGGGTTGCGCTGGATCACGTCCGACAGCGAGGCGATGTTGACCTCGGTCGCGCCGGACTTGTCGGCCTCGACCACCGCGAATTGCCGGGTCGCGGTGGCCCGGCTGACGGTGTCGCAGCCGGCGAGCGCCAGCGCGGTCAGCACGGTCGCCCCCAGCATCCGGGCCGCCGGTGTCACGCGGCTCAAGCCGATCCCGTTGTTCATCGCCCGCTCCCCCGGGGCGGCGCATCCACGTCGCGCCGCGCACCTTCGCCATTCGCACGCACGCGCCGCTCTCGAAGCCGAGGTCCCGGTGCCGGACGACCATTCCGGATCGGGGTGAACGCCGGCTTAAGGCGACGCGTCCCGACGCTTGTGCGGGCCGATGTGGCGAAGGTGTGACCTCGCGCCGCCGCTAGGGCAGGGGAGGGCGCCGCGGCGGCCGGGTGTGGCCGGGAAGCCGCACCGCTGGCGATCATCCGAAATCCGGTCCATCGGATTCCGGCTTCGCTCAAGGGCCGGTCGTGACCCGGGTGACGTGGCCCATCTTGCGGCCGGGCCGCGCTTCGCCCTTGCCGTAGAGGTGGAGGTGGCCTCCCGGCTCGGCCAGGATCCGGGTCCAGTCGTCGGCCTGGTCGCCGATCAGGTTCAGCATCTCGACTGACCGGCCGGTGAGGGCCGGACTGCCCAGCGGCCAGCCGCAGATCGCCCGGACGTGCTGGGCGAATTGCGAGGTCTCGGCCCCCTCGATGGTCCAATGGCCGGAATTGTGCACCCGCGGGGCGATCTCGTTGACCACCACGCTCGCGCGGCCATCCACGCCGCGCACCAGGAACATCTCGACCGCCAGCACGCCGACATAGCCGAGGGCGTCCGCGATCCTGCGGGCGATCGCCACCGCCTCCGCCGCGGTCTCCGGCAACATGCCGGGGGCCGGCACCATGGTGCGGGCGAGGATGTGGTGGCGGTGCTCGTTGGCGCAGGGGCTGAAGGCCGAGAAGCGCCCTTCCGCGTTGCGGGCGGCCACCACCGACACCTCGGCCTCGAACGGCACGAAGCCTTCGAGGATGCAGGGCTGGTCGCGCAAGGACGCCATCACGGCGGCCGGGTCGGCGACGGCGTCGCGGAGCATCACCTGCCCCTTGCCGTCGTAGCCGAAGCGCCGGGTCTTCAGCACTGCCGGCAGGCCGATCTCCCGAACGGCGTCGGCCAACCCCGCGGCATCGTCCACCGCCCGGAACGGCGCCACCGGGATGCCGAGGCCGGCGACGAACGACTTCTCGGTCAGCCGGTCCTGCGTCGTCGCCAGCGCCGAGGCGCTCGGATGCAGCGGCCGGCGCGCGGCCAGGATCTCGGCCGTGGCGCTCGGAATATTCTCGAACTCGTACGTCACCACGTCGACGGAGTCGGCGAAGGCCCTGAGCGCCGCCGCGTCGTCGTAAGGCGCGATCGTGCGCCGGCCCGCCACCTCGAAGGCCGGACTGTCGGGATCGGGGCAGTAGACATGGCATTTCAGCCCGTACTGCGCTGCCGCGATCGCGATCATGCGGCCGAGTTGGCCGCCGCCGATGATTCCGATGGTCGCGCCGGGCGCGATAGGAGGCGTGCTCACGGGGCGCTCGTATCCGGGTGCTCGGCGACGGCCGCGCTCTGGCGGGCGCGCCAGGCGTCGAGCCGCGCGGCCAGGTCGTCGTCGGTCAGGGCCAGGACGGCGGCGGCCAGCAAAGCCGCGTTGACGGCGCCGGCCCGGCCGATCGCCAGCGTGCCGACCGGGATGCCGGCGGGCATCTGCACGATCGACAGGAGGCTGTCCTGGCCGGAGAGCGCCTTCGATTCGACCGGCACGCCGAAGACCGGCAGCGGCGTCATCGCGGCCGCCATGCCGGGCAGGTGGGCCGCACCTCCGGCGCCCGCGATCACGACCCGGAACCCGGCGGCCTTCGCGCCCTTGGCGAAGGCGACCAGTCGGTCAGGGGTGCGGTGGGCCGAGACGATGCGGGCCTCGTACGGAATGCCGAGCGCGTCGAGAGTCTCGGCGGCGTGGCGCATCGTGGCCCAGTCCGACTGGCTGCCCATGATCACCGCGACGGGGGGCGCTGCCGCCATCGTCAAGCGCATCCTCTAGAAAGCGCTGCAACGCCGCGAGCGGGCCGCAGCCGGTCCTGTCGCAGTAGCGACGCATCGGCCTTCATGCAAGCAGCGCGCAAACCGCTCGTCCGCCTTGAACCCGTCAGGCGATGATGTCCGGGGTGAGCTGGTCTTCCAGGAAGGTGATGCGGTCGCGCAGGGCCAGCTTGCGCTTCTTGAGGCGCTGGAGCTGCAGGCGGTCGCCGGCCATGACCCCGGACAGGGCCTCGATCGCGTCGTCGAGATCGCGATGCTCCTCCCGGAGGCGCGACAGCTCACTCTCGAATTCCGCCGTCGATTCCGCACTCAACTCGAACGCCATCGCCGCCCCAGCCCTGGAGATAGGGAGCGGAGCATGAACCACGCCCCGGCCTCCGGCAAGGGTGCGCTGCGGGCGTCGGCGGGGTTGTGCAGCCTCCATCTCGGGCAGGCCGCCCCCGCGGCGCATGACGCAGGTGCAGCAACAAATACCTTCGACATCCGCCGCGGGCTGTGGCAGGCTGGGTGTGTCACCTACATGACAGGAGGCAATGGCTGATGTCGCTGCACACGCATCTCTCCGAGCTCGAGCGTAAGCACGAAGCCCTGGAGCGTGAGATCCAGGACGCGATCACCCACCTCTCCACCGACGACTTGCGAATTGTAGAGCTTAAACGGCGAAAGCTTCATCTGAAGGATGAGATCAGTCGCCTGCGGACGTCCACCCGCGTGATCCACTAGCCAATAAAAATCCTTTCGTGCCGCCGCGCCAGCGTTCGGCGCGGCGGCCCCTGATCCCGGCATCGCTTCGGTCCGGGCGTGACGAAGAGAGCGGCGGGGCCTCCCGAGAGAGTGCCCCCGGCCGAGAGGCCCCGCAGCCCCGTCACATCGCCCGTCACAAGGCCTTGGCCATCTCCCGCAGCACGAATTTCTGCACCTTGCCGGTCGAGGTCTTCGGCAGCTCGGTGAAGACCACGTGCTTGGGCACCTTGAAGCCGGCGAGCGACTGGCGGCACCAGCCGATCAGCTCCTCGGCCGAGACCATCTCCGAGCCCTTCAGCTCCACGAAGGCGCAAGGGCACTCGCCCCATTTCTCGTCGGGCTTGGCCACCACCGCGGCCGCCGCCACCGCCGGGTGCTTGAACAGGGCCTCCTCGACCTCGATCGACGAGATGTTCTCGCCGCCGGAGATGATGATGTCCTTCGAGCGGTCCTTGAGCTGGATGTAGCCGTCCGGGTGCTTCACCCCGAGATCGCCCGAATGGAACCAGCCGCCCCGGAAGGCGGCCTCGGTGGCCGTGGGATTCTTGAGGTAGCCGCGCATCACCACGTTGCCGCGGAACATCACCTCGCCGAGGGTCTCGCCGTCGGCCGGGACCGGCTGCATGGTCTCGGGGTCGAGCACGTCGAGGGCCTCGAGCGGCGGGTAGCGCACGCCCTGGCGTGCCTTGCGGGCGGCCTGCTCGTCCCTGGCCAGCGCGTCCCACTCGGCGTGCCACTCGTTGACCACGGCCGGGCCATAGGTCTCGGTCAGGCCGTAGACATGCGTAACGTCGAACCCGGCCTCGGCCATGCCGGCGAGCACCGCCTCCGGCGGCGGCGCCGCCGCGGTGAGGAACGAGACCCGGCGCGGCAGCGCCCGCCGCTCGGCCTCCGGCGCGTTGATGAGCAGCGACATCACGATCGGCGCGCCGCACAGATGGGTGACGCCGTGATCCGCGATGGCGTCGTACATGGCTTTCGCCCGCACCTGCCGCAGGCAGACATGGGTGCCGGCCACCACCGACAGGGTCCAGGGGAAGCACCAGCCGTTGCAGTGGAACATCGGCAGGGTCCACAGATAGACCGGGTGCCGCCCGAGATTGCCCGCCACCACGTTGCCGACGGCGAGCAGCGACGCGCCGCGATGGTGGTAGACCACGCCCTTCGGGTCTCCGGTGGTGCCGGACGTGTAGTTGAGCGTGATCGCGTCCCACTCGTCGCCCGGCATCGCCCAGGCGTAAGCGGGATCGCCCTCGGCCAGGAATGCCTCGTACTCGACCGTGCCCAGGCGCTCGCCCGGGCCGTCATAGTCCGGGTCGTCGTAGTCGATCACCAGCGGCGTGACGCCGGCCTGCGCCAGGGCCGGGCCCATGATGCGGGCGAATTCCCGGTCGGTGATCACCACCTTGGCCTCGCCGTGGTCGAGGCAGAAGGCGATGATCGCGGCATCGAGCCGGGTGTTGAGGGTGTTGAGCACCGCGCCGGCCATCGGCACCCCGTAATGGCACTCGATCATCGCCGGGGTGTTGGCGAGCATCACCGCCACCGTGTCGCCGCGCCCGATGCCGCGGGCCCTCAAGGCCGAGGCGAGGCGCCGGCAGCGGGCGTAGAGGTCGCGGTAGCTCCGCTTCAAGCTCCCGTGGATCACGGCCGTGTGGTCCGGGAAGACGGTCGCTGCCCGCTCCAGGAAGGTGAGGGGCGTGAGCGGCTGGTGATTGGCCGGGTTCCGGTCGAGGCCGTGGTCGTAGATCGTCGAGGAGACGGGCGAAGGAACGGTCATGGCGGCACTCTCCGGGTGGGACACGGGGAGCGGTGTCGCACGCCCCTTGCGGCATGATGATCGGACCTTCGGTCGAATCAAGCGCGGCGATCGACGACCGCCGCTCGACCTTCGGACCCACCGCCTCGGGTTCGCGACATCGCGTGAGACCAGGATCACCCGGGCCATCGATATCCCGGAACATGCCCGATTCGCTCGGCCAGCAGCGCCTGCACCCGGTCGAGCCCGTCTCCCGCCAGGGAGGCGCTGGCGGCGAGATGGTAGACTTCCCAGCCGACCGAGACGAAGCCGAGCCCGAACCGCTCCGCCGCCGCCCGGGCGCCCAATCCCGCATCGGCCGCACCCGACGCGATCACCGCCGCCACCGCCTGATGGGTGAATTCCTCCGATCCGTAGCCGACGATCTCCTCGGGACGGATCCCGGCTTCGACGAGCAGACGGTCGAACCAGGCCCGGGTGCCCGAGCCCTTCTGCCGGTTGACGAAGCGGGCCTTCGAGGCGCGCAGGTCGTCGGGCGTCTCCAGCCCGAGCGGGTTGCCGGCGGCGACCAGCCATCCCTGCTCGCGCGCGAAGAGCGGACGCACCCGGAAGGCGGGATCGGCGACGAGGTCGGAGAAGGGCGGTCCGGCCTCTGCCGGCACGATCGCCCCACAATGGAACCCCGCCGCGTCGGCGCGCCCATCCATGAGCTGCCCCACCGCGTCCCGGCTGCCCATCACGGCGATCTCGGCGCCGCCCCACTGTGCCAGCCCCTCCATCAGCAGGGGGTCGTGGCTCGCCGCCACCGTGAGGCGCCGCGGAGGGCCGAGCAGCGCGGCGAGACGGGCCTGCATCGCCCGGTTCTCCCGGGCGAGCGGCAGGGCCAAGCCCGCGGCCGCGCTCGCCAGAGCGTCGTGCAGGGAGGCGCCCGTCTCGGTCAGCGTGGTGCCGTGACCGCGGGTCTTGCGCACGAGCGGCTGGCCGACCTCCGCCTCGAGCGCCCGGACGCGCTCCCAGGCCGCGCGGTAGGACAGGCCCATCTCGGTGGCCGCGCCCTGCACCGAGCCTGTCCGGGCGACGGCCCGCAGCAGCGCGAAGGTATCGGCGACGGCGATGCGCGCCCGCCCGATCCGCAGCGTGCCGCCGAGCCCGAGCTCGACTCCCGGACCGTCGTCGGCCGGTATCGTCATGTCGCGCCCTTCCTCTTGCCGCATCGGACTCCCCGGGGGCGGCCTGCCTGCCGAGCACGTCGTGAGACGCGGCCGTGTCCCGCGCGCTTCGGACGGACCCCGGTCAAATCGGAAGCATACGTCCTATTGATGGGTTTGTAACGGCATCGTACCGCCGATAGTCCCGTGCTCAGCACGGAACGTGCTTCTGGCTATCGCCGGTGCGCCTCGGCTGCGAGGCCCGCAGGGACGCTGACGACCGCATGATGCATCCGGAACTCCTCCCCTCGATACGGCGTCCGGCCCGCGCCCGGCTCGACCGGCCGATGGCCGTGACGCCCGAGACGGCGCGCGAGGGTCAGGCGTTCCCCCTGCCCGCGGACTGGATCCACCAGGGCGGCCTGCGCGCCTTCCGGGCCGATGCCGGTTACCTCGGTCGCTCGATCGCGGGGCTCAAGCTCTATATGGCCCTGGTCGTCAGCCAGGACGCCGTCGGCAGCGCTCCGGCGCCGATCCGGCTGCCCTACGAGCGGATCGCCGCTCTGTCCGGCCTCTCGGACCCGCTGATCTGTGCCGGCAAGAAGGTGCTCCTCGACCAGGACCTCGTCACCACCTGTGACGACCGCCCGGGCGGGCCGATGGCCTACCGGCTGACCGGCCTGCACCCCTCGGCCGCCGCGGCCTCCCTCGTCCACGGCCTGCCGCTCGGCGCTCCGATCACCGTCCTCCATCGCCTTACCTGCCGGAAGGCGTCCAATCTCGCGGCGCTGAAGACCTACCTGCTGCTCTGCGCCTGCGGCAGCGGACCGGACGGCGTCGTCTCCCTCGACGTCGATGGTGCGTCGGACCTCACCCGGACCAGCCACGTCAAGATCATCGCCGCGCTCGCCACCCTGCAGCAGCTCGGGATCGCCGAAGCGCTCGGCAGCCCGTCGAGGCTGGCGGAACACCGCCGGGTCCGCCTGCTGCCGCTGCGGTGATCCTTCCGCCGGGAGCGGGGGCACCCGATGATGGGACGATCCCGTCACGGGAGTCCCTTATGGACGGGCGGCGAGGGGCCTGCTACCACCCGGACCGGCCAGGCCCCGTAGCTCAGCTGGATAGAGCAGCCGCCTTCTAAGCGGCAGGTCGTAGGTTCGAGCCCTACCGGGGTCGCCACATCAAACCGTTGTATATCAATGGGTTGGCGCCTATCTGAGATCTGGCGGCATGGTCCGCCAGAGCAACGGAGCAGGAACGAAAAGCGCCGAAAGCTCCCGATCGACGCGCAAGGTCCCGAACAACCTCCCGAAGGACGTTCTGCGGACGTTCTTCCCTGGCACCGGCCAACCGGGTAGGCAGGGGGATGCAAGCCGACTCGCTCACCATCCCCGATACCGTCCTCGAATGGTCCCGCGGCCTCGCCAGCCTGTCGCCGGGCGTCGTCCCGTGCCGAGGTCTCCGCCCCGACGAGTGGGCCGAGACGCACCGGCGCTGCCAGTAGTTCGTTGAGCGGTGGGGGATGCAGGCGCACGCCGCGGGATGGAACACGCCGCGGCTTGTCGGCGTGAACTCGCTGCTCCAGTGCGTGAAGCTTTAGGCCAAATCAGATAGCTGCACGAGGCCTCGTCAACCGTTGTGGGGTAGGCCCCTCCAAATTGCGGTGGTCCGGGCACCCAGCACCTCAGATACTCTCCCTGTGTATCGTTTAGATCCAGCCTCGGGGGAGTGGCATGGTGTTGATCGCCGAAGCAGGACTCCTGGTCTTCGCGCTTCTGTGCGCCGTTCCGGCCTTGACGCTCCTGGCGGAGATCCTAGCCTCGCTCCCCGCCTCGCAACCTCGCAACCTGCCGGACCTGCGCCCCTCAGTGGCCGTGTTGATCCCAGCCCACGACGAGCGGGAGCACATCGCCGCCGCAGTTCAGGGCGCGCGTGAGCAACTCGTGGTCGGCGACCGCCTCATAGTCATCGCCGACAACTGCTCTGACGAGACCGCTGCTCTCGCCGAAGCCGCCGGCGCTGAGGTCGTGGAGCGCCACGATCCGGAACGCCGCGGCAAGGGTTTCGCGCTCGACGCAGGCCTGCGCTTCCTGGACCATACGGGCGTGCGCGAAGTGATCGTCGTGGTCGACGCCGACTGCAGCCTGCATGCCTGCGCCATCGAGCGTCTCGCCGCCGCCTGCGCCGCAGAGAATGCACCGGTTCAGGCCGCCTATCTGTTCACGCCCGCGCCGGGTGGATCAGCGGCCCACCGCATCGGCGCCTTTGCGGCTCGGGTCCGAACATTGGCGCGCCCCCTGGGTGCACGCCGGCTGGGGATGGCGTGCCCGATCATGGGGTCGGGGTTCGCGTTACCGGCGACGTGCCTGCCCCTGGTCAATCTGGCGACGGGTCACTTGGCCGAGGACGGCAAGCTCGGTCTCGACCTAGCGCTCGCGGGGGTTGCGCCCCGCTACTGCCCGGAGGCGCGGGTGGAGAGTCCACTGCCAGGGGGCGAGGCGGCCCGTCGAACGCAGCAGACCCGCTGGGAGCACGGCCAGGTGGCGCTCATACGGACCTACGCCCTCCGCACGCTGCAAGAGGCTTGGCGCCGTGGCGATCCGCGCCTGGCCGGGGTCGCGCTTGACCTATGCGTGCCGCCGCTGGTCGGGTTGGCCCTGATAACGGGGGGCGCCCTTCTGCTCACTGCCGGCTGGGCCGTCGCCGGCGGTGGCTACGGCGCCGTGCTGGTTGCCGGGGGGGCAGCAGTGAGTCTGTCTGCCGCGATCATATTCGCGGCGTGGCGCTGGGGCGGCGGCTTGATCTCGTGGCGCGACCTAACTGCGCTCCCGCATTTCATCCTCACCAAGCTACCGATCCTAGCCGGTGCGCTGACCCGTCCCCAGGCGAAGTGGATCAGGACTGAACGCACTTCGACGACTACGTGATTTTGCTGATCTCAGCAGTCTGTGGGGCTTTCTAGGGAACTAGCGATCAGAAGATGGCTACCACGCGGGCGGCACAGCGCCGCCCGCAGTGTGGTTCCTCCATGCGACCTACAAGACGCAGAGGCAGCTCACGCGCCTATAATATCATTGATCACAGCCTGCACTTCCCTTGCATTCGGAAGAGAGCTCACATCCCGCCCAGCTTGTTGAGCGATGTTAGACAGATCGTTCTGATCTACTACGCCCTTCTCAATGAGAAAATTGAGCATCGTCACCTGTAGCGACAAGGCCGCTAAGGCAATATCACGAAGATCGTGGGATCTCATGCACGCGCCTCCTAGTTGCCCTGAAAACAGTAAGTTCCAAAAATCGATCCAAAAAAAATTTCTTACATCAGTGTGGAACCAAATTAGCTTGAAGTTATTGAAGGCGGCTTATCTCTGGCCTGCCTTGAGCCATTGAGACCTGCGAAGGTGTAGCATGACTGCTCGCCATGACTTTGCGGCATTCTATGTCGATAGGGCTGACGACCACGTGAAGATACCGGGCATGGTGCCGATCTGGGTGTCAAACGATGACGTTCGACGAGGCGTATAAGGCGAAGCTCGTCACTGACGAGCACATCGATGCGGCCGTGGAGGAATTCTTGAATGATCCCACCCCTGGCACGTGCTTGCTGACGGAAAGCATCATGATCGACGTTTGCGCCATCATAGATGCCAACGCACCCGCTCGCGAAGTGCTCGCCAAGCGTAACGTCTCTGATGCCGAGATGCGCATAGCGGTGAAGACGGCGATCCTGCTGGCGCCAGTGGGATAACCAGTGTTCAGGATTGCAGGCCCTCGAAACCGTTGTGTCGTAGCGGGCCAGCCAATCAGGGAAAAATCTACTGCCGGGCTGTCTCAGTGTCCGTTCAGCCGCCGCTGGATCCACTCGAGCGCCGCATCCAGGTCGGCGAATGTAGGCCGGGTACGTTCGTCCGCACCGTCAAAGCCGGCCTCCAGGAACCACATGCCGGCTTTCTCCTCATGGTCCTCCGAGAGCTGCACCAGCACGGCCACGAGGAGGCCGTCTGTGAAAACCAACTGTCCCTCCGTGTCGTCGCTGCCGGTCTTCACACGCACCGGCTGAAGATGGAGGCTCATGCGGCACCGCGATCCAGATGCAGATACGTTGGATCAAAGTCGCACAATTTGGCGAGTTCCTGCCATTTTCTGGTTTTCAGGGCTCCGCCGTGCAGCGTGATCAACTCGCCATCGCGCATATCCTTCAGCGTGCGATTGACGTGAACGTTCGACAGCCCAAGCGCGTCGCCCAGATCCAACTGTGTGAGCGGGAGCTGATAGGCGTGATCCCGCGCAAGTCCAACAGCCTCTAGCTTCACATACAGCTCACAGAACAGGTGGGCGATCGCCTGCAAGGCTGACCGCCGCCCCATCGCGGTCATCCACTGGCGGAAGATCGCTCCGTCCACGAGCGTGTCACGCCAGAGGATCGTCGCAATGCCCGGGAAGGCCGCCGTGAGTTCAAGTAGAGCTTCGTGCGGGATGAACGCTACCGTAGCCTGCGTCAGCGTGCATACGCTGTGATCCATCACCCGTAGGTGCAGGCTCTGCAGGTCGGGAATGTCGCCCGGGATGTGGAACGAGAAGATCTGCCGCTTGCCCTCGCTGAGGATCTGGTAGCGGCAGGCCCAGCCATCCAGGAGGAGGCAGCACTGCGACGGGCGGTCTTTCTCCCGGACGATGTCTTGATGCGACCCAAGGGGCCTGACCGTCATGGGCAGACTCTCGACGGCGCGCCGCTCCTCAACAGATAGCTGTGCGATACTCTCCAGCTTGCGGACGAGCATGTTCATGGCGTGATTTGGTATGGGGGCCACGGCGACTTCCCCTTGCTTTGCAGGTGGAAGCGCACGTCTCTCCCGGCCACCGCCACCTGTGTCAAAACGGTAATGGTAGCTTCAACCTAGAGCATGGGACAAGAATTTCAAGGTAGCTATGTTAGCTGAAATGTCTACGATCATGAATTATGATTTATTCGGATAATTTCATTCGGAGATGGGGAAATGAAAAAGTTAGTGGCCGTCCTTGCGCACCAGTGGTCAGCGGAGGAGCTGGCGGTGGAGGTGCGAGCCCGGCGAGGCGGCGGAATGCTGTGAAGAAGACGCTCATGCTGGCACCGGAGGGGTGACGGATACTCTCGCGCCGTACCGCACCGTGACGATCTCCTCTGACCCATTATGATTTCTTCCGGCCGGACGCCCCAACGCATGTGACCGCCCGGGGAGACGCGATCGATGGGTATTACCTTAGACGAAGCTTGGATCCCGGGGCTCGACGAACGATCACGCACTCGGCAAGTTTATCGCGACGACGAGACGATCGGGCGCGTGCGCCGGTGGCGAGAGGATGACGGCGGCCTGACCCGGAAGTGGTTCACCGCCGAGCGCACGAAGGGCGCCTGCTACGAGTCGATGGCCGGCGAGCACGCGACCTTCGAGGAGGCGCTGGAGCGCATCATCTTCTACGGCGTGGCGCATTGAGCCCGGCCGCCTACATCGCCCTTACCTCCGCCCTAACCCTATCCTGCGCCTCGGGTGCGGCGGTGTGGTCGAGGCAGGCGGGCGCCACGCTCAAATGTGAGCGAGCGGTCCCCCAACCTCGACGGCAGGGCCGGCGGGTCGGTGGCCGACAGAGTGTACAGCCCAACCCGCCAAACCTTAGGGGTGCATGAGCAGTCCGGAGAAGGTCAACGAGGCGGTGTAGACCGGCTGGCGGTTCTCATCAGAGACTAGCACCGTGATCGTGTGTTGATCTCCATCCCGAGGAGTCCGGTCGAATGCCATATCGGGCAAAGCCCGCTTTGCTTCTTGGCAAGCCACATCGACATTCGCACACTCGATGCCAACGTCGTCACGGTCCCACTCCCCATCGTGAGTATCAAAAAAGAAGCGGGGCACGCCGTCCTCCTGCAGTGAATGATCGTTCCTCTAACGACCGTCTGATCCGGATTCATATAAGGGAGCGGGTCCGCGATCGCCTTCACATGCAGCAAGAGACATGGCAAGGCCGCTCACAAACTATTCGTGTGAGATTGTTGGCTGCGCGTCAAGGATCGAGTTCCAAGCCTACGTATGACAAAATGGTCGAATACACTGATCGATTTCACTCGTTGCCGGTAAGTACTGTCACGGTCTGGTGATTGTCATTTGGAAGCGGCTTATCTATAATTATATCAGACAAAATATGCGTAGAGTGAAATATTATCTCGCTTACATCTGAGCAATCAAACCCAACATCATCTCTCAACAAAAAATATCATGAACGTCGAAAAAATAACGAGGCGCGGGACACCTTGGACCTGCTGGTATCCTCTCTTGCGAAAGCCGATGCGAACAAAAACCATCTGCAGCACCCAAGTTCCCTTACAAAGAACTCAGAATGCGCTTCTAATGTGTGCACTTTGGGCGTGAGCGGAGTGCGCAGTGGCAATCACCTACGACGACGCCTGGGAGCCTGGCTCTGACAAGCACTCGAGCGTGAAGCAGGTCTACCGCGATGGGGTGAGGCTCGGCCGTGTGCGATCCTGGAAGGCGGAAGATCCTGGCGATGTGCCCGCTGAATGGTTCACCGTCGAGCGGTGGGAGAAAGGGCTGTACGTCCCTCAAGAGGGCATGCACAGCGGTTTTCAGGAAGCGCTGGAGCGGATCGTGATGTACGGCGTGGCGCAGTGAGGCCGGCCGTCATGGAGAGAAGCGGGCCAAATGGCTGACGCACAGCGCGAGGAAATCTCCATTGGCGATGAGGTGGCTAACCTCATCCTGTGTCGCCTGACAGAGGGTGCGGCTCCCTACGTCGTTGGCCAGTCGATCGGCGAGACGTTGGCGGAGCTTGAGCAAAGCAGTACTATCATTGCCGCGGTCGTGGGTGTGATCCGGGCGCGGCTCAACGCTCCTGCGGGTGACGCCGAGGGCGGAACATAGTGCACAGCGGCGAATGGTGAGCCATGAGCGCCATACTGAGCCTTGTTCTTGCCTCCACTTTGGCGCTCGCTTGCAGCCTGCTCGCGATCATATTGCTCCGCCGGGCGCGTTGACGCCTTCGCGCCCGGAAGATCGCTGCGAGGGCCCGCCGTTGACCCACCCTCCTGCCGAGCCCGATCCCCTCGACGTCATCGCCCGCGAGCTGCACGAGCACTCCCGCCGTCGCATTGAGAGCTTTCCGGCCTGGGAGGAGTTGGACGAGACTGACCCATGGCATGCGGGGTTGATCCGGCTCGCCTACGACCGGGCGCGCGACTTCGTGGCGATGGACGGCCGGAGTGAGGAGTGAGCGACTCAGCCTAGCTGGCACCGAGCCGGAGTTAGCCAGTCGTTAAACCGGCAGCCACCCTCGAGCGTTGTAGTCCTGTACCGGGTGGTCCGGTCTCGCTATCGATCCGACCAGGAGCGTACCGATGCATCTCGTGGTAACGGCTCACACTGCGGACGGTCCCGTCTCTCATCAGCTCTCCTCGCCCGAAGCGGCGCTGGAGAAAGCCCACGAGCTGGCTGCGGGAGGCCAGGATCACGTCGTGATCACCGACATCAACGGCCGCGACTACGCGCCGGCTGAGTTCGACAGCCTGTTCGTCAACCAGGGCACCTGAGGGTAGTCCTCAGATCTCATCCTAGTGCGAGCCTCGCGCCACCTCAGCCATCACTCGTCGGGGAGTAGGCTAAGGCTGTAGAGATTGCACATGGCCGGGATCGTAGCCGACCCAGCCCCGCCGGTCTCTTCGTGCGGCGCTGGCCGTCTACGATACTCCGAACGGCTGCTGTCGACCTAAACACTCATTCGGAGCACCGTCGGCGAATGACCGCCTACCCCTAATCTTTCGTTCTGGTGACCTGCTCCTGCATAACCAATGCTCGCTCTTCCAGTTCGCGAGCGGCATGAGCGAGTTGTGCGGCCTCCGCCGGCTCCTTCGTGATGGTGTCGCCGAACGGCACCGGCATTACCGGCCGGCCTTCCTCGTCCGTCACCTGGAAGGAGCAGGCGAACCAATCCCGCACTGCCTGCACCCGCGCGTGGGTGATCAGGTCGCCGGCAACAGCGCGCGGGCGCGGACCTCCTCTGGACCTGATCGCCTCAATCATGCAGCTGCTGTCCTTCGCATCCACAAGGCTTGCAAGCGACACATGCCGAAAGTTGCGAACACCGCACCGCCTCGCGCGTTCACTCTCGACCGGTGAGGCCGGCTCGCCTGGCAGGCTCGCCGAGGCAGGCCCGTGTGTCCCGGCAACATGGGTGTGCTCAGAGCGAGATGCGGGTTCAGGACGGAGACGGGCGACCGGGTTCAGGGGCGGGACGGCGGCCCTTCCGGCAGGTGCCGAATGGTTGATCCTGGGCGCGGGGCCCGCCCGCCCGGGCCACCTGACCGGCCGCTGCGGGTTGTGCACAGGGCCCGGTGGTTCGCGCGGGCGAGCGGCGCCTTCGGGGTCGCCGCCGCTCTGACCGCCCTGGCCGGTTGGTGGTTCGACGTTCCCAGCCTCAGGCACATGATCCCCGGACAGCCGCCAATGGTCGTTCTGACGGCCATCGGTGCGCTCCTGCTCGGGTCGTCGCTTATGGTCGCTACGGTGGCCGGATCCTCGCGGTCCGCCCGCCGGGCTGGCCGTGGGCTCGCCGCCGCGGCGGCGGCCGTCGGCCTCGCCGGGCTCCTGCGCTACGTTCCACCGGGCGGGATCCGCGTCGACGACTGGGCCCAACGCCTGGTGTTAGGCCCGCTCAAGCCCGAGAATGGAATGGCTCTGGCGACGGCCACGAGCCTCCTGGGCACTGCTGCGGGGCTCCTGCTCCAGGATGCCCCCCACAAGCGCCTGCGTGTCCTCGGGACGCTCGCCAACCTGAGCGGCCTCGTCACCGCCGCCGTCGGCGGCCTCGGCTATGCCTACAGCCTGGGTGCCTTGCAGGATGGACCGTATTCCCGCATGGCTCTCATAACCGCCACCACATTGAGCGTCCTGTCGCTCGGCGTCCTCTTCAGCCGGCCCAACCGGCCCTGGGTCGCCACTATCCTCGGCGCAGGCGAGGCCGGGGCCTTGACGCACCACCTCCTGCCAGCCGTCGTGATCGCGCCGCTGGTGCTAGGCTGGCTACAGCTCCATGCGGCTCGCAAGGGCTTGATCGCGGCAGAGAGCGGGACGGCCCTCCTGGTCATCCTCCTGACGCTCTGTCTCGCCGCACTGGCCATCCGGATGGCGCGCAGCATCGACCGGCGCGCCGTCGCGGAACGGACGCTCCGGGAGACGCTGGAGGGCATGAACGAGGCCCTGGAGCAGCGGGTGGCGGAACGAACCCTGGAACTCGCGCAGGCCCAGGATGCGCTGCTGCAGTCGCAGAAGATGGAGGCTATTGGCCAGCTCACCGGCGGCGTGGCGCACGACTTCAACAACCTGCTGACGATCATCCGGTCCTCGACGGATTTCCTGCGCCGGCCGGACCTGACGGAGGAGCGCCGCCGCCGCTACCTGGACGCTGTCTCCGACACCGTCGATCGCGCCGCGAAGCTGACCGCGCAACTGCTCGCCTTCGCTAGGCGCCAGGCGCTCCAGCCCGAGGTGTTCGATGCCGCCGACCGCATCCGGGGCATCGCCCAGATGCTGGACTCGCTCACGGGTGCCCGCATCAGGATCGTGACGGAGCTGACCGACGAGCGCTGCCTGGTGCGCGCGGACCCCACCCAGTTCGAGACGGCGCTGGTGAACCTCGCCGTGAACGCGCGCGACGCAATGGAGGGCGAGGGCACGCTGACCATCGGCCTGACTTGCGGGCGAGCCAAGCCTGTGATCCGCGGCCATGGCGGTTCGTCGCGCCCCTTCGTGGCGGTCGCGGTCACGGATACTGGCTCAGGGATCGCGACGGAGCACCTCCCCCGGATCTTCGAGCCGTTCTTTACCACTAAGGAAGTGGGCAAGGGCACGGGCCTGGGCCTGTCGCAGGTCATCGGCTTCGCAAAGCAATCGGGTGGCGACGTCGACGGCGCCAGCGTCATCGGGCGGGGCTGCACCTTCACGTTGTACCTGCCGCAGGCCGAAGCCGAGATGGGTTCCACGATCTCCGCCCCCCAGCCCGAGGGACAGGCCTGGGAGCCCGGCGACAGGTGCATCCTGGTAGTCGAGGACAACGTCGAGATCGGCCGGTTCTGCACGCAAATCCTGCACGACCTCGGCTATGGCACGATGCTGGCTCCGACGGCGGAGGCGGCGCTCGCCGAGATCGAGGCCATGCCGTTCCGGGTCGACGCGGTGTTCTCAGACGTAGTGATGCCGGGCATGGGCGGGATCGAGCTGGCCAAGCGGCTGCGGGCGATCCGCCCGGACATGCCGGTGGTACTGACCTCCGGCTACAGCCAAGTGCTGGCCCAGGAGGAGGCGCACGGCTTCGCGCTCGTTCGCAAGCCCTACTCCGCCAAGGAGGTCGGCCAGGCCCTGCACACGGCCATCGCACGGAAGTGCAAAGGCTGGGCCGCACCTGCTGATGCGTAGTCGGCTCAGGCGCCCCTCGCCAGCCCTTCTTCACAGGGTCAAGCCAGCCGAGCTTCGGGCCGCGGCTGGACCGGGGTTGATCCGGCCGGAACGGAGTCCGGTGCGCGTCGGTTGATCCCGTGTTACAGACAGGGAGTATGCCATGCGCGTAGGCACTGTTCTGGTTGGTTCGAGCGCGGCCCTGCTGCTCACGGTGGCTGCTGCTACCGCAGGCCCGTGCGACACCGGCCCCCGCGATCCGCACCGCACGACCTCCAACGCCAACCCATCGACCGCCAGCAAGGTGACGCCGGGCACGAAGACGGAGACGACGGGATCCCTGGGCGGCACCCAGGAGGGAGGCGGCAAGACGGCGATGCCGGGGGACACCTCCAAGATGTCGTCGCAGGATCAGGCCTCGGCGCAGCGACCCAACGATTGCTGACCTGACCGTTCGGAGACTCGCCCATCGTGATCCCGAGTGCCTTGGCCTCGGCGGTGCGGGCGATGGCGCAGCCGTCGTTGTTCGAGAGCACGATCACCGGCACGCCGGTGATCTTCGGGTCGAACACGCGCTCGCAGGAGCAGTAGAAGGAGTTGCCGTCGATCAGCGCGATCGCCCGGCTCATCGCGTGACGCTCGCCCGGGCCTTCACGTGGTGCCATCGCACCGAGAACAGCAGCACGACCCAGAGCAGGCCTTCCTCCAGATCCTCCAGGGCGAATTCCTCGTCCATCTCCGGGTTGTCGAAGGTGAGCGCCAGCCGGTTGCCGGTCATCACCAAGCGCTTCAGGCTCATCTCGCCGTTGACCACCGGGACCACAACGGCGCCGGAGGAAGGCGGCAGGGAGCGGTCGACCACGGCCAGATCCTCGTCGTGGATGCCAGCGCCCTTCATGCACCAGCCGCGCACGCGCCAGATGAAGGTGGCGGGAGGGTTCGGAACGAGCCAGCGGGCAGCTCAAGCGCGCCTTCGATGAAGTCCCCGGCGGGGCTCGGGAACCCAGCGCACAGGGTCGGGAGCATGAAGGGCACCCGCACGAGTCCGCCCGCATCCGCCGCCTCTGCACCGACTCGATAGAGACTCACGCGCGCGCTCCATGATAGAACAAAAAGAGAACAAACAGGCCGGAGGTTCCCAGTCAAGGCCGAGCTTCGGGCCTGTGCGGAGCGGGTAAGGTGAGATCAGGAGATCGTTATGGGGATGCGGACGACGTTCATGGTGCAGACGTTCGAGATCCACCGGAAGCGGCTGCGGCCGGGCAACCGGGACGTGGCGCCGACTGAGAGCGGTGCGCTTAAGCGCGCAGAGGCGATCGCCAAGCGGATGCCGGGCACGGCGGCCCTGCGCGTCGTTGCGGATGACGAAACGGGCGAGCTGGAGAGCGTCGCGATCCTCGGCCAGTTCGGGGAGGTGCCGGAGGATTTCGCGGAGCAGGTCAGCGGCGGGTGACCCGCCTCGTCGTCGGCGGGGACCCATGCAGTTGTATGGGCGCAGGATGGAACGCGCTCAGAGCAACCATTGGTTGAAATTTAGCGTGACAATCCGCTATGTCTCGTGCTTCAACAGGGGCCTAGGGCTATCGCTCCGAGGGGATGAGCAGTGAGGCACGAGGCTAACAGAGGCTACGCGCATGTCTATGTTGCTCCATCCAAGTATCATCATGTAATTAGATTTGCGCTCGCTGGGATTGTTGTATTGATTCATATTACTTGGGTAGTTTTTTTGCTTTCAGTCGTCTATAAGGTGACCTTCTCCCGACCATTGCTGATATGGCCATAAAGAAGCCCGCTGCGGAGTGACCCGGGCGGGCTGAGATATTGGAGTTCCAGTGCGCCTCTCGGCGCGCCCTGAACGTACCCGACTGCACCGTGTGCGTTATCCCTCAGGTAGGGGATGCTCGGCAAGAAAAAGCCCCGCTCGGCGGCCGCCGAGCGGGGCTGAAGGTCTGAGTCCGAGGAGATCCCGTCGGTCAATGGGATGCCGCTAGTGCACTGACGCGAACGGAAGATGCGGCCTGGCTGTTGTGAATGACGTGGGTCGACAGCGTCCGGCAACGGTCTAGCTCGCAGAGACCGCAGCCAGCACCGGGCCGGTCACACGGTAGAGCTGTTTCCGCTACACCTGCAAGTGCCCACTGGGAGATCACGCCGAAGGAATATAAAATTTGATAGATACAAACAGGCTGCGACTGTGCCAAATTTTTCAGCATGCGTCTCGACCACGTTCAATTTGTGTTCTGTCTTTGTTGATCTAGATGATCATTGTATGTTTTTATAGAAGAAAAACTCGTGATGATCGACATTTCATTAATTTATCATGAGCATTCGTTGGTTTTATCAAGAAAAAAATCCTATATATCTTCGCGCAAGGAGGAAACGTCATGACATCAACTCCAAATCCAAGCCAGAATTTACCACCTGTGACGGTGGATTGGTATCTTAGTAATTGGTATGGTGCAGCAATTAACTGGCCGGACTCTCTCTTGTACCGCGACACAGATCCAGACGGCGATCAATTGAGTGTAGTTACGCCAGCAGGCTCGAGTTCCGTCACATTCCACGGGCAATACGGAAATTTGGTTCTTCAATCAAATGGTCTTTCATCATATCAGGCAAATGTCCCGGCTCCATCGGGCGTAAACGCAGTGCAGGATATTTTTACATTTCAAGTCACAGATGGACACGCCAACGTAGTGGATCAAAAAGTCACGTTTGGGATGGCTATATTGAAGCCTCCTGTTGTCGCAGACGACAACGCATCTGTTGCTCTCGGAAAAACGGTGACCGGCAACATCCTGACAAACGACACTGATCAGTATGGATTTTCGTTATCTGTAGCTAATCCTGGAACCATAAAGGGTTCTCACGGGAATTTAGTCCTAAGTGCCGACGGCACTTATTCATATAAATCAACCGATATATCCCTGCCGGCTGCAGGTTATGTCAAAGATACTTTCGATATAACTGTAAAACAAAACATTCCTTTCAATCTGACGGATGGTCAGAGCCACACAGCGCCGGAACATCTGAGCCTGATAACTACGGCGAGCGGCACGACGCAGATTTTTGATGGAAGCGGAGGTGGAGCAACCCTGACAGGGACGACTGCTGCCGACCTCATATTTGGTGGACCGAACGACGTTTTAACCGGCGGTGCGGGCCCAGATACCTTCGTCTTTGGCCCAAGCGCAGGCAAGAACACAATAACTGATTTCGATCCGAAGGTCGACAAGTTGGTGATCGACCGTTCGCTGATTACGGGTATATCGCAGATTTCCTCGATCGGCGCTTACATTCATCAAAGTGGGACCGATCTTGTTATATCGGATGGGCACGGAGATGCCCTGACCCTCCAGCACACGACATTCGCATCTTTCCTGCGCAACATTGGGCACGACGTCGTAATCGTTTGATTGTCTGCTGAAACAAGGCAGCGCTGTACTACGCGAACGTGCGGTGGTTTTGCGGCGGTACAGCATGGGCCGAGAAAGGCCCACCACGGCAGGAGGATGCAGAGCGGTCCAGAAGGAGATCTCGGTAAGACCGGCATCAGACAACCACACCCGCAATTGCACTGACGAAGGCACCACGCGCTCGCTCGCTACCCGCCTGCGAGCGCAGGAGAAGTCGTAAGGCGCGCGGAACGTTTTGTTGTCGTCAGTGCACTAGGGCGGGTCCGGGCAGGACGTACCGTGGCCGGAGGGGGTGGGATTTGGACAGCAAGAAGCGCCCCGAGCCGGAGCCCGGGGCGCGATAAGGAAAGTCGATGTGGGCGGTCAGCGCCGCGGGGATGCTCTCATGCTTTCCCGGATCTCCCGCAGCAGATCGACCGACATGCGCAACTGCTCCTCGAGGCGGATCAGCCGGCCCGACGTGTCGTTCCGGTCGCGCTCCAGCGAGGCGAGGCGGTCGACGACCGCGGCGTAGCGCTCATCCGAGCGTTTCGTGATCCGAGCGTCATTCTCGGCCAGCCCCTCGAAGCGACTGTCGATCTTTGCCACGTAGGATGCGCCGCCAATCAGCTGCGTGGCGCCGCCGACGATCAAGCTCCCGACGACACCGACCGCAGCCCAGAGCGGGGCCCGCTTGGGCAGGATGATGGTGCCCTCGGCAGGCTCGGCGGTGCTGGACATGGTCGAGGAGGCCCTTTCGGCCGTAGGCGCGCCGGTCGCCCGGCGGCGGGGATTACTGCTTCACGCCGCCCGGCATCGCGCCGGGGACGCCCTGGGTGCGCTCAATGGTGCGCAGTCCACCGAGGCCGAGCATCCCGACGAGGACCGGCAGGAGGTCGGTCATGTTGAGCTGAGGCGCCGGAGGGATCGCCGCGCCGATCATCACGCCGACGATCCCGGTGGCCCAGGTGAGCAGCGGGGCGAGGACATACTGGTAGGCAAGCGAGCTGACGCAGACCCAGCCCGCCATCGGTCGCCAGCGCGCCGAGAACCGGTCATTGCCCTGCGCCTCGGCCGTGTTCACGGCGAGCTGCCCCTTGGCGACCTCGGCCGCCGCCTGGATCGCTGCCACCTCGCGATCAGCGACGAGCTTCTGCAGGTCGAGCGCGGCCTGAGCCTTCTGCGCCGGGTCCGGCACGAACCGGTCGACGAGATCGGTGATACCCTTCAGGAGTTCAGGAGCGGCGGCAATCGCGCCGATGATGCCAGCGGCCATGGGTCAGCCCTTCCTGGGATAGGCGGCGCGCAGACGCGCGACGATGCGGGAGAGGAGGCCACCGGACGAAGCCGGGGAGGGGGCAGAAGAAAGCCCGCCGGTGGGGACGGGCTTGGTGGGGAGGAGGGGATCGGCCTTGGCGATGGGCGGCGAAGCCGGTGCCGGACGCGGCGCCCGTGGCGCCATCGCCGGCACGCCGTCGGCGATCAGCGCCGACTCGAAAGCTCGGGCATAGCCCGCGATGTCCTCGGCGCGGTCGGTGCCGTTCACGGTGCGCCGCGCGCCGACGTAATCGCACCGGTCGCCCGCGATGTAGTCCTCGAGCGCCTTGCCGGTGAAGTCGCCGCGGTTCGAGGCTCCGCGCAGCAGACCTTCCCACATCACCCGGGCGGACACCGCCGGGTCGAGCACCAGGTCGGGGTTCGCCGCAAGCGGCAGGCCGAGCAGCCGGCCCATCTCGACGTAGTTCCGCTCGAAGGTGAGCTGGACGTCACCGCGACCGTAGAAGCTGAGACCGGCTGCGTTCGGCAGAGCGTAGTTCGCCGAGATCTTGCCGGCCTTGAACAGCTTCGCCACCGCGGCACGGGCGCCGGCGTCGGTCTCGGCGAAGCCCTCGCGCACCGGCTCCATCCGCTTGCCGGTCTCGTGGAACGACGTCGCCAAGCCGTAGGCGAGGTGGCGGCGATCGCCGGTGCCGTAGAGCGTGAAGGCAGAGACGAGCCGGTCGATCCCGTCGACCTGGGCCTGGGTCAGGGACCCGCCGAACAGCGAGCGGCGCACGGCGGTATAGAAGGCCGGCCCGAGGGAGTCGGTCATGATGGTCCTCAGGAAGATGTCGGGAGAGACCAGGAGAGCGGCCCGGGCCGCGCCCGGATCACCGAAAGGGGGCGCCTCCTCACGCGTCGGCGGCCCCACTGCACAGAAGCGCGGCGAGCATCAGGGCGTGCATGAGGTATCCGATTGTCTTGGAAAGAGGCTCGGGCCGGGTGGCGCAGCGAGCAGGTCAGAACAGACGGAAGCCGCCCTGCAGGTACAGCTTGGTCAGGCCCGCAGCGGCGATGCCGCGCGCCACGATGTTGCCGTTCGTCGTGATCTGCAGCACCGCCTGACCGACCTGGTCCGCGTCGGTCCGCATCGTGCCGACGGGGATCTCCACCGGTGCGGACGGGCGGTATCCCAAGGGCAGATTGGTGGCGACCGTGTAGTCGTTGCCGCCCTGGATGGATCCGAACAGCTCCAGCATTCCGTCATCGCGCACGCGGAAGCCGAGCGGCGGGCTGTCCGCAGATTTCACCCACGGCGCCGTCAGCGAGAGGGGCCGAAGGGCGGGCTGATTGGAGAGTACCGCCCCCGTCCCGAGCTTCCACCGCGCTGAGAGGTCATAGGCGGCCGGGTCATAGGCCACCGTCACCCGCCGCAGCATGCCGGACAGGCGCGACCGACTGAGATTGGCGAGCGTCAGGATGCTGTTCGCGCCGGTCGACGGGTCGGCCACGCCGTTGAGCCAGAGCGCGTGCGCCTCGAACTGGCTGCACGGCCCGGAGAACACGATCAGCTCGCTGGGACCATACTCGGCATAATAGCCGTTGATCGTCACACCATGCATATTCGAGAACTCGGCGCCCGAATAGCAGCTCTCGATATCCATCGCGTTGATGACCAGGGCGTTCCCGGCTTCGCCGTCGCCGGCTCCGAGAAACCGGAACGGTGCTTTGCTGAGAGCGGACCCGCAGAAGAAGGCCTTCACGTTCGAGAATAGGGTGTTGTTGGCCGTCCCATCTGGCGCGATCTCGATGACCGATCCGCCGATATTGCCCGCCACGATGTTGGACGCCTCGAATGCATAGCTCCGGGACAGCGTGAGACCTTCCCGGTACCCGTACAGCTTGAGATCGCGCAGGCGAACACCGGGCCGGTTGTCGATGGTGCCAATCCGGGCCCCAGCAGCATTATTGGTGGGGGCAATGACGGTAAAACCTGCAATGACGAGCGTTTCTGCATCGCTTGCAGCGCTATTGGCCGTGAACAGCGGAACGGGAGCACTGTTCACGTTCTGGATCTGGCTACCGAACCCGGCAGCCACGTCGCAGCCGAAGAACAGACTCTGGCCAGGGACTATGGAGCTGAAGTCGATGGTGTCCGTGACGCGATAGAAACCGCGGTCCCTCAGCTTGAACGCGCCGCCGTAATTAGACTCTTTGATGACCTTGAGAGCCTTAAGGACCGCCGCATCGTTGGCGGTCGGGTTCTGGCCGGATGGATCGCCGCCGAATTGCTCCAGGCTGACCGGGATCGGCGACGCCGGAGGAAAATAGGCAAGCGGCAACTTGCGCGTGGTCTTGTCCAAGTTCGCCACGCGGATGCCGCCGGCCGTCACGCCGTCTTGGACGTGAAGCGTCTCGGCCCCGACGATGATTTCGCGCGGCGGGCCCTTGTAGGCATCCACGGCGGCCTGGTTCGGAAGATCGCTCGCGCCGATGCCGGCGAGCTGGCGGGCCTGACGGGGCATCACGCGTTCCAATCGTTGGTGACGTCCGGGGAGGACTCGAAGTTGAAATCGAAGATCACGCGGCCGACCTGCGCGGCGTAGGCGGCGGCGTTGGTGGCGTAGATCGCGGCAGTCGCCGCGCTCGTCGTGGCGGCCGTTGCCGCTTGCGCGGCGCCGGCCTGCTGGGCGGCGGCGGCTTGGGCTTGCGATTGCGCGGCCTGGGCCTGTGCGAGAGCCGCCTGCGCCTGTTGCGCGGCGAGGGCACGCTGGGCGGCGGCGGCATCGGCGGCAGCCTGAGCATCGGCTGTCGACTGCGAGGGCGACGCCTTGATGGGCAAGCCGGCCGACCAGTCGGCGTAGGCGTTGGAGCGCTTGAGGTAGAGGGTCCAGGTCGGACCGTCTGGCGTGTCGGCGATCGCCAGGTACGTCTTGCCCTGCGGCTGCCCGTCGTACTGGGCACGCTGCGCGAAGGTGCCGCTGAAATCCGGGGCGATGCCGGCGATCGGGCTGGTGCTGGAACCGACTAGGCGCCATTCCGCCGGGGCGTACGGGGTCGCGTTCCATGCCACCGTGTAGAGCCGGCCGCCCTGGATCGCGCCGGCCGGCAGCGACAGACCGTCGGCACCGCGCCACCGGCGGGGACCGGAGCCGTCGACATTCAGCGTCGGTTCGCCCGTGTTGTCCCGGTCGGCCCAGAACGACAGCGACGTGCCCGGTCGCGGCGCGAGTCCGGCGTTCGTCGTGACGACGTAGATGTTGTCAGTGCCGCTCGAAACGAGGGCGCCACCCTGGTCTAGGGCGAGCGCCACCGTCGCCGCCATCACGCCGCGCACGGCGGATGGAAGGTCGCGTGCCGAGGTGCCGTCGGAGGCGCGAATAGCAGGGTCCGCGTCCGCGTTGCGCGCAGGCGTCAGCGCCCAGTCGTGGACTCCCATCGACGGGTTCTCCAAGGTCAGGTTTGGGTGGGGTCAGGCTCGGATCAGGCCTTGATCACGAACTGCACGACGAGGCCTGGCGGGACGTTGGAGTGCGCCAGGCCGCCGCCGTTATTGTCGATCGCCAGCGGGTGCGTGTGCGCCGCCGCGGCCGGCAGGGGGTGCGTGTGCGTGCCTGACCCTGGGATGCCGTGCCGGTGGTCGTCGACCGCGGAGGCGGTTCCGGTATGCCCGTGGGCACCACCCTGGTCGATCGTGACGCCGTGACTATGGCCCGGGTCGCCCGATGTCTGTCGTTCGTTCGAGAATGTGCCGGACACGTTGATGTCGGTCACGAACTGAGCAGACGAGCCAGGCGCGTTGATGTTGGCAGAGCCGTAAGCGAAGCTGAACTTGCGCGCCTCGCCGCCGGCCGTGGCGGTCGAGCCGGTGTGGTTGTGACTGCCGCCCTGATCGATCGTCACGGGGTGGCCATGCTTGCCAGCGGCGTCGGTCTGGCCACCGTGGTTGTGGTCACCGGCCGGGCCGGTCGTGCTCGCGTCCGTTGCACCGGCAGCCTGCGCGGTCCCGGTGTGGCTGTGGCCTGGCATCTGCGCCACCGAGAGCGCGACCGTCTCCGCGCCGCCGGTGCTGCCGATCCCGCCCCCAAGACCACCAGCGCCAGAGAGGCGCCCAGCTCCGGCGTCAGCCCCGAAGGGGGCACGTCCGCGCAGATCCGGCAGATTGAAGGTGGTCGAGCCGTCGCCGACGCCGAAGGTGAAGCCGATCCGAGACAGTAGCGCTGCATAAGCGACACGCGAGACGGCCCGCCCGTCACAGGGCAGCCAGCCGGGATCGGCATCCGAGCCGGCCTGCAGGTCGATCTTCCCAGGCGCCGCAATCTCCGGCGAGGTGATAATGTAGGCGTCAAACACGCCGATATAGAGCGCACGATAGATAATGAAGGGCGTCAGATCGCCGGGACCGAGTTCGCGGTTGAAGCGACGCAGGATCCGCTTGGACGCCAGACCGTTCACCGAAAGTGTCGCCGGCCCTGTGTTGGCGCTTGCGACGAAGAAGGCGACCTCGAAGTGACTGCCGTAGCCGGCGATCGTTTGGTTGAGCGTCAGCGTATACGCGGTGGTGCCGGCGGCGGTCAGCGTACTGGTCGTATCCCGCAGCAGGCTCGCGACGGCCGCCATCATGCCGCGACCGGAGTCGTTGACCAGCGCAGGCGACTCGCCCTCGCGCCAGTCGATGGGCGGGTCGATGCGGTCGTTCGAGTCGGGGTCCGTGGACCAAGCGTTCGGGTTCATGGCGGCTCGAGGCGAGCGCCGCCGTTCCGGGAGCCGAAGGGCTCCAGGTCGGGCAGGCGGGTGTGAAGCGGATCAGGCCCGGCGGCGGGCCGTGGTCGGCAGCAGCGCGAAGATGCGGCTGGCGTCGTACCAGGGCGGGGCGACCTGCGGCTCGATCGCTGGTGCGACGGCCGCCGCGGGCGCCTCGGTGGGCTGGGGCGCGAGCTGTCCCGGCGCCTTCGGCATCAGCGTGCGCAGGATCGCCGCGATGTCGGCCGTGTCGTCGGTGGCGGGCGCTGGCGCCTGGGAGGCGACAGCATCACCACCGGACGCAGGCGCTCGAAAGCCGAAGGGCGCAGCCGTCGGAGCATCATTGGTGCCGGCCGGCATGCTGGGCGTGAAGTCGCCCCCGAGGAACGCTGCGGCTTTCTGCCGGTGCGCGCCCATCTGGCCGCTGACCTTGTCGGCGACGGTGCCCGGCGCACCACCGTTGCCGGCGTCCGAGGCATCGTAGCGACCAGGCCGCCCGGCGTTGATGGTCGAGTAGAGGTCGAGCAGCCCCATGCCCGGCTTGAAGCCGCGATCTGTCAGGTAGCCCTCGACGGCCGGCAGCTGCTCCTCGAAGCTCTGCCCCTGGCTCGCGCCGTAGCGCTGCTGCTCCGGGATGCCGAACTGGATCAGGCCGATGTGCCGGTTCCCGGCACCGCCACGGATCGACGGGCTGAACGTGCCGCCGGTCTCGTAGGAGATGACCGTCGCCAGGTCGAGCGGATCGGCACCGATGCGCTGCGCCGAGGCGATCAGCGCGTCGCGATAGGGGCGGGCCATGTCGGATCCTGAAACGACGAAGGCCGCCCCGAGGGACGGCCTTGCAGGTCCCGGCGCGCACGCCTGGGGACAGTGGTTAAATCCGACGGATCGCCCGTCGGGTCAAGGGTCGAGACTTGCCAAGCGCGCCGCCACTGGCGAAGCTCGGACCATGCCGAGATGGTCAAAACAACTGCTCTGGATGTGCGCTCAGGCCTATGCGGTCTGGTGGATGACGGACGGCATGATCCGGGACCTCGGCACCCAGGGCGCCGTTGGCTACCTCGTCATGAACGTCATCATCGTGGCGTTCATGACCGCACTTCTGACCAACATCTGGGACTGGATGCGCGCCAGGGTACGTGGATTACCGTTTCGGCTCGGCTTTGCGCTCGCTCGAATGGTGGGCTGCGCTCGCCACGGTTGATAGACGGCGCGCGAAGTAGGCCGCGTTCGGGCTGCCGGGCGGAGATGCGACGAGGGCGCGAAGATCCGGGAGTGCTGCCGGATCGGTGAGTAGCCGTGCAATGTCGCGCACCTGCGCCTCCATTCGCCGCTCCGCCCAGGCATTGCCGGCAGCCTTCCGGATGCCGAGCGCGGCGCCCGCGCCTGCTCCACCGAGACCGCCCGCCGCTGCGCCCGCTGCTGCCTTCGTGACGGTGTCGGTGATCGCCTGCCCGACCTGATCCCCGCCGTTCTTGAGCGCGGCCTGGATCTGGTGGTTGAAGGCGGTGTCCGACCCCTTCTGCGGCCGGTAGCCGGTCGCCTCCATCGTGTCGAGGAAGCGGGAGAGCCCGGCCCAAATCGTGTCGCCCTCGGGGAGCGCTCGAACTGCCGCCTCAAGGTTCTGGGCCCGCTGTGGATTGCCCCGCAGAGCCGAGGCGAACCCGGCGCCGCCGTACTGCGCCGGCAGCCCCCTCAAGGTCTCTGTTGCGTCGTTGAACACGCTCTCGACGTGTTGCCGCACGAGGTGGCGGGCGGCCTGCGGGTTATTGCGGGCGAGCGCGGACACCGCGGCCGAGACCTCGCCGGCGCTGTTCGCCGCGGGGTTGGTGGGGAAGAGGATGCGCGCGGCGTCGCGGCCCTCCCTAGTCTGAAGGGCGAGGCGGCCCAGCGGCGAGGCCTCCACGCGCGCCATGCCGTCGCGGGCAGCCACGATGTTCGCCAGCGCCTCGCGCGCCGCCGGGAACTGCGCCAGCGTGTCCTCGCGCTCCAGCATGGCCTTGCGGAGGCGCCCGGCATCCGGGATGCCACGCTGATCTGTGACCGAGTCCAGGATCTCCGTCGTGAGACGCGCTTCCTGTGCCTGACGAGCCGCCGGCGGGGCGACTTCGACGAGTTCCCGGGCGGCCGTCGGTTGGGCGAGCGTGCCGGGGACCTGCTCGGCCGGCATCTGCATGCGGCCGGAGAGCGGATCGCGCGCGGTGGCCTGTCCGAGAGGTGTCCCGGGCTTGAACGGCTCCAGTGCCTGGGAGTTGAGCGCGAAGTTGGCGTCAGCCGCGGCGACCTCAGGCAACTGCTTCAGCTGCCCGTCGAGAGCCGCCCGGTAGATCTGAAGGTCGCGGACCTTCGTACCGTCCCCGATCTTCTGCGCCTCGGCCATGGCGCGGTCCACGCGCTCGCGGGCGTGCAGCAGCCCCTCGACGCTCATGTCGGGGAGCGGCTGGCCGCTCACCGGGTCAAGGTCGGGCCCCTTCAGGTCCTCGCGGAGCGATCGCAGCGAGGAGCGTACATCGCCCTTCGCGGTCCGAAGCTGCTGGTCGAGCGCTGCCGCAGCCGGCGCGGGATCGACCTGCCCGAACAACGGCGCCGACACTTCCTCTCGGATCGTGGTCGGCTCCATGCGGGCGGTCGGGCGTGCCGTCGGCTCGCGGGCGGCCATCACAGCGCGCTCTACCGCCGACAGCGGGTCGGGCGCGTCGCCGCGCATCACCGCGGCGGCGGCCCGGTCGAGCACACCCTTGTCGTAGGTGCGCGGGTCGATCCCCGCCTCGGCCAGGGCAGCGCGGATGCCGGCCGCCGCGCGGCTAGCTGCGGCTTGGTGATCGTCGCGCAGCCGCGAGAAGCCGGAGCGCTCGTCCGAGCCGGTCCAGTCGTAGGGGTAGACCCGCTGCCCGCGCTGCTCCTGCTGCAGGAGGCCGATCAGCTCATCATGGACATTGCGGGCCATGCCGCCGTCGGTATCGGGCGGGAGGTAGCCGGCCTCGATGAGCTTCGTGCGCCAGAACCCGTCGATGCTCTTGCCGCCTTCCGGGCGCACCAGCGGGCCGATGCCGGGCTGGCTCCAGCGGTCCACCCCGGCAGCGCGGATGTCGCCACGCTCCAGGGTGATGCCGCCGTTCTCGGGGATGAAGCGCGAGTGGGAGCGCGCCGCGGGGTCGCGGGCCGGCGCCGGCGCCGGCGTGCGCTGGGGGGCGAGCGAGCCGATCG
>JAEWKL010000400.1 GCA_023386115.1 Pseudomonadota bacterium | reverse complement strand
GCCCTGCGGCGCGCGCTTCTGGCGAAGGCCGGCCTTCCGGCCGACCTCGCGCCCCCGCGCGGCGCCAAGCCCGACGACCTCCTCGACGCGCTGGCGGCGCTCGCTGTCGCGCGGGCCATCGCCAACGGGTGCGGGGTGTCCTATCCCGATCCGCCGGAGCGCGACGCCCACGGCCTGCCGGCCGCGATCTGGACGCTTCCCCCCAGCGAGGCAACCGCATGACTCAAGTCCCGCTCAAGACCGAAGTCCCGCTCAAGACTGACGTTCCGACTGCTCTTGCGACCCGCGACATCGCCCGCGCCCTGGTGCTCGATCCGAAGGGCCGGCTGCTGCTGATCGCCTACGAGGCCTCGCGCGACGTCGATCCGAGCCGGCCGGGAGACCGGACCTTCTGGTTCATGCCCGGCGGCGGCATCGAGCCCGGCGAGACGCCCGAGGACGCCTGCCGGCGCGAGCTGGAAGAGGAGATCGGCGTCAAGGATGCGCCGCTCGGGCCCCAGGTCGCCCGCTGCGACGGGCCGTTCACGCTGTTCAACAAGCCGCGCTTTGCCCACGAGCGCTACTTCGTCGTGCGGCTGCCCGACGATCGGGTGGACACCAGCCGCCTCGCCGAGACCGAGGACAACCCGGTCTACGGCACCCGCTGGTGGTCCCTCGACGAACTCGCCGCGACCCATGAGCGGGTCGAGCCGCAGGGTCTCGTCGATGTGGCGAAGCGCCTCGTCGCCGGCGAGACGCCGGAGGTGGTGACGTTGTCGTGGGGCCCGGGGGCGGCTTAAAGCCTGCCGGAGACCATTGACCCTAAGGAGCGCGAACCCATGGCCGACGCGACCCCCTTTCCCCCGTCGCTGACGGAAGGCTACCGCGCCTTTCTCGACGACCGGTTCGTGCGCGAGCAGGACCGCTATGCCAGCCTCGCCGAGGGGCAGAACCCCGAGATCCTGATCATCAGCTGCTGCGACAGCCGGGTCTCGCCGGAGGTGATCTTCGACGCGCGGCCGGGCGAATTGTTCATAGTGCGCAACGTCGCCAACCTGGTCCCGCCTTTCGAGACCGGCGGCGAGTATCACGGCACCTCGGCGGCGCTCGAATTCGCCGTGCAGGCGCTCAAGGTGAAGCACATCGTGGTTTTGGGCCACGCCCGCTGCGGCGGCGTGCGCGCCTTCGCGGACGACGCCGCGCCGCTCTCGCCGGGCGACTTCATCGGCCGCTGGGTCTCGCTGATCCGCCCGGCAGCGGAAGCGCTCGGCGATGAGCCGCGCGGGCCCGACTACCTGGAGCAGCTCGAATACGCCACGGTGACGAACAGCCTCAAGAACCTGATGACGTTCCCCTGCGTGCGCATCCTGGTGGAGCGCGGCAAGCTCCAGCTCCATGGCGCGCATTTCGGCATCGCCACCGGGCAGTTGCGGATCCGGGACCCCGGGACCGGCGAGTTCCGCCTGGCCGAGCCCGACCGGGAAGCCGGCGCGACGAAGCTGATCCGCTGCCAGGACGAGGCGGGCAGCGGGGGCTGAGCGCGGATCCGCCGCGACATTTTCAAGTAAAGCGCGTCCCCCTCTCCCGAATGGGAGAGGGGATCCCGCGACCTCCTGGTCTCGGGGTGATCCATGATCCTATTCAATCCTCATGCCCGATCCGCGCCGCCAGTGCCGGCGCGAGCCCGGCGCTCGGCTTCGGGTCCGGCCGCCGGAAGGTTCCGGCCGTCGCCTTGCGGGGCCGCTGCGCCGCCACCGCCTCGGCGAGCTTGACCGCTGCCACGACCTGATCGACCACTGGCACCGGCAGCCGGTCGCGCACCCGGGCGCCGAGGCCCGTGAGAGGCGCACCGGCGAAGATCAGCACGTCGGCACCGTCCTCCTCGACCGCCGCATGGGCGAGATCGATCAGCTGCGCTTCCTTCTCCTCCTGGACGGCGGACAGGGCGGAGAAGCGCCCCTCCAGCGCCCGCACCCCGGCGCAGCGCTGCTGGAGACCGTGGGCGGCGACGCATTCCTCGTACCAGGGCACCAGGGCGCGGGCGAAGGTGACGAGGCCGAAGCGCCGGCCGAGCAGGCAAGCGGAGAGCATCGCGGCTTCCGCGAGGCCGATGACCGGATAGTCGAACAACTCGCGGGCGCCGAAGAGGCCCGGATCGCCGAAGGCCGCGAGGATCGCGGCATCGACCGGGGCTGCCTCGGCCAGCATCTCGAGGGCGATGGCGCCGCCGATCTGCGCCTCCGCCCGCGTCGCGATGTAGGGCACGCCGCGGGGCGCCGTCATGGTGAGGATCTCGGTGCCGGGGGCTGCAACCGCGGCGCCGGTGGCGCGCATCAGCTCGGTCACGTCGCGGCTGGTATTGGGGTTGAGGAGCAGCAGGCGCATCGGCGGTCTCTCGTGAATCAGGCGGCGTCGGGCCGGGTGAGGCCGGCGAGCAGCGCCGTGCCGGTATGGCCGACATGGTCGGCGAGGAGGCGGCCGGCGCCCGCGGCGTCCCGGGCCTCGAGCGCGGCCAGGATCGCCCGGTGCTCGGCGACCGATTCGTCCCAGCGCGCCCGGCTGTCGAGGGCGCGCCGGCGGGCGATCTCGGCCCGGGCATGCAGGGCCTCGTGCGCCTCCCGCAAGGGGGCGTTGCGGGCGCAACCGACGATCAGCGCGTGGATCCGCTGGTTGAGGGCGAAATAGGGGGCAAGCTCCCCGGCGGCGTGATGCGCTTCCATCTCGGATTGGTAGCGGCGCAGCCGCTCCAGCTCGGCGAGGGTGATGCGTGAGGCGGCGAGTTCCGCCGCAGCCCGCTCGATGGCGGCGATCGCCTCGAACAGCTCGGTCACCGCGTCCGGCCGCAGCTCCGCCACCCGGGGCGAGCGGTTGGGGCGCAGCTCCACGAGACCCTCGACGGCGAGCAGCTTCAGCGCCTCGCGCAACGGCGTGCGCGAGATGCCGAGCGCCGCCGACAGCTCGGTCTCGACCAGAGCGGCGCCGGCCGGCAGCGTGCCGTCGACGATCAACCCGCGCAGGCGCTCCACCGCCTGATCGTGCAGGCCGCGCCGTGGACCGAGACCGGCGGAGGCCGGCAGCACGGGCTTGCGCGGACGCCCGCGCGGGCGCCGGACCGGGTCCATCGTGTCCTCTCCATCGTCACGGCCGCTCGCGGCGCCGGTCCGGACCATAGCCGCTCCGACAGGCTGCGGGCGCATCAATTCAAGGCAATTCTGCTGCCTGCCTCGGCATTTGGCATCAATTGCATGCAGAGCACGAAAAATGCGTTGCGCTGAGCCTGGGCCCGTCCCACCCTGGTCTCGTGGCGGTGGCGAACAGCCCCGCCGGAGCCTTCGAGACGTTCGGACGAGCCCGTTCGTGCTCCCGGACGGCCTCCCCCCTCACGAGCGAGGTCACCGACCATGCGCCGCCCTCTCGGCCCCCTGCTGGCCGCCGCCCTCTGGTCCTTCTCGCCTGGATCCCTCTCGCCCGCATCCGCGCAGGAGGCACCCGTGAAGGTCGGCTATGCCAAATGCGCCCATTGCCTGCCGGTCGCCCTGCTGCCGGGCTTCGCCAAAGGGGCGACGATCGACGCCACCGGCTTCAATTCCGGCAACGACGTGCTGACGGCGCTGATCGCCAAGAGCCTGGACGTGGCGCAGGTCACCTACCTCCACTACGTCACCGCCCTCGACAAGGGCTTCGACATCGTGGCGGTGGCCGGCGAGGTGAACGGCGGCTCGGAATGTCTCTCCGCCAAGGCGCTGAACCTGAAGGCCGAGGACTGGGCCGGGTTCAAGGCCGCGGTCGAGAAAGCGAAGGCGGCCGGAACGCCGCTCAAGGTCGCGGCCTCCCGCGGCAACGCGCAGGACATCCACATGCGCGGCGCCTTCCTCAAGCAGGGCATCAACCCGAACAAGGACGTGCAGTTCGTCAACATCCCGAACCCGTCCGACCACCTGGCGGCGATGCAGCGGGGCGAGATCGACATGGTCTGCTCGGTCGAGCCCTTCGCCTCGCAGATCCGCATGGCGGGCGCCGCCGCGCATTTCGTGCTGCCCTACGACCAGGCCGCCGGCAACCTGACGAACCTCATCGTCACCCGCTCGGACGTGATCGCCAAGAACCGCGCCGGCGTGCAGGCGGTGGTCGATGCCGACGTGGCGTTGGTCGAGACGCTCAAGGCCGACAAGGGCATCTGGGTCGACGTGATCAACCAGAAGACCGGCCTGTCGAAGGAGGTCGCCGCCGCGGCGATCACCAACGCCGAGCCGGATTACCGGATGCACCGCGCGAAGACGCTCGCGATCGCCGCGATGATGCGGGACCTGAAATACATCAGCCGCGACGTCTCGGCCGATGTCGAGACACACATGGACTTCTCGTTCCTGGAGGCCGCCACCAAGAAGACCCGCGATGGCCTCGGCTACTGAGACCGCGCCGCTGCCGGAGGCGGCACCGGCCCCCGCCCGCCGCCTCCCCCGGCGCCTCGTCGCCGTCGCCGAGCGGGCGGTTCTGCCGCTCCTCCTCGTCGCCGGCTGGGAGGCCTTCGCCCGCTCCGGCGCCCTGCCGGCGGCGCTGCTGCCGGCCCCGACCGCCGTGCTCCACGCCCTCGGCGACTGGCTCTTCGGCCTCGACGAGAGCACCCAGACCTATTCCGGACATTGGGTGTCCGACGCGCTGGCGAGCCTGACCCGGGTCGCCGCCGGCTACGCCATCGCGGCCGTCTCGGCGATCCTGATCGGAATCGCCATCGGCTGGTGGCGGCTCGTCGAACGCACCGTCGAGCCGACCCTGCAGATGCTGCGGCCGATCCCGCCGGTCTCGTGGATCCCGCTCGCCATCATCTGGTTCGGAATCGCCGACAAGCCGGCGATCTTCCTGGTCTTCCTCGGGGCGTTCTTCCCCGTGCTGATGAACACCATCCACGGCGTGCGCGGGGTCGACCGCAACCTGATCCGGGCCGGCGCGATGATGGGCGCCTCCGAGCGCCAGCTCCTCACCGACATCGTGCTGCCGGCCGCCCTGCCGTCGATCTTCTCCGGGCTGCGCATCGCCATCGGCTCGGCCTGGATGCTGACGGTGACGGCCGAGATGGTCGCGGTGAAGAGCGGCCTCGGCTACGTTTTGTGGGATTCCTACTACTTCCTGCGCTACGACATCGTGCTCGCCGCGATGATCTCGATCGGGCTCCTCGGCTATTTGTCCGATCTCGGCCTCAAGGCGCTGATGGCGTCGGTGCTGCATTGGCAGAAGGGCACGACGGTGCAGGGGCGGTGATCCGCCCCTCCCCTTCCTCTGGATTCCCTTGTCCATGGAGATTCCGATGAGCGCGATCGACCTCGCCGACGTCCAGAAGGTGTTTCGCGACCGCGACGGGCGCGATCTCGTAGCGGTGGACCGCACCCGGGCCACGATCGAGGCGGGCGAGTTCGTCTGCCTGCTCGGCCCCTCGGGCTGCGGCAAGTCCACCCTGCTCAACATGATCGCGGGCTTCGAGGCCCCGAGCGCCGGCGAGGTCCGGGTGGCGGGACGGCGCGTCGAGCGGCCCGGGGCCGATCGCGGCGTGGTGTTCCAGCAGCCGACGCTGATGCCCTGGCTGACCGTGATCGACAACGTCGCCTTCCACCTCAAGCTCAAGGGCGTGGCGAAACGTGAGCGGCACGAGCGGGCCAAGACCTATATCGACCTCGTGGGACTGGCCGGCTTCGAGCGGCACTATCCGGCGGAGCTGTCGGGCGGCATGAGCCAGCGGGTCGGCATCGCCCGGGCGCTCCTGATGAATCCGGCGGTGATCCTGATGGACGAGCCCTTCGCGGCGCTCGACGCCCAGACCAAGATCGAGATGCAGGAGGAACTGGTCACGATCTGGCAGCGGGTCGGCGCCACGGTGGTGTTCGTCACCCACTCGGTCGACGAGGCCTTGGTGCTGGCTAACCGCATCGCCGTGATGAGCCGGCGCCCGGGCCGCATCCGCGAGTTCATCCCCTTCGATCTGGCCAGGCCGCGGGACGTGACGAGCCCGGACTTCAACGACATGAAGCGCCGGATCCTCGGGCTGATCCGCGAGGAATCGAGCCGCAAGGTGGCCGCGTAATGGTTAGGCTCGGGATGCTGACCCCATCGTCGAACACCCGGCTCGAGCCGGCGACGGCCGACCTGCTGCATGATGTGCCGGAGATCACTGCGCATTTCTCGCGCTTCCGCGTCACCGAGATCACCCTCTCGGCGGCGGGGCTCGGACAGTTCGACGAGGCGCCGATCCTGAACGCGGCCACGCTCCTCGCCGATGCCCGGGTGGACGCGATCGCCTGGAACGGCACCTCGGCGGCGTGGCTGGGCTTTCCCCGCGACGAGGCCCTGTGCGCCCGGATCACCGAGGTCACCGGCCTCCCGGCGGCGACCGCGGTGCTGGGCTTTCGCGAGGCCTTCACCCGCGCTCGTATCCGGCGCGTCGGCCTCGTCACGCCCTATACGGGCGATGTGCAGGCGAGGATCCAGGCGAACTGGGCTGCGGCCGGGTTCGACTGCGCGGCCGAGCGCCATTGCGGGCTCGCCGACAATTTCTCCTTCGCGGAGGTGCCGGAGGAAGAGGTCGCCGCCATGGTCCGGGCGGTCGCCGCGGAGGGCGCGGAGGCGGTGGCGATCGTCTGCACCAACATGGCGGGGGCGGCGGTGGTCGAGGACCTCGAGGCCGAGCTCGGCATCCCGGTCTTCGACTCGATCGCCGTCACCCTGTGGGCTTCCTTGCGCGCCGCGGGTGCCGATCCCGGCCGGATCACCGGCCGGGGCGGATTGTTCAAACTCTGACGATTACCGGTCGGCCTTGCCGCCACTGATGGTCAGTTCGAGGTAGCGGCGCGTCGTCGGCCGGACGAGGTCGGCCATTTTCTGCGCCATCGCCAGCTCCTCCTTCAGCGACATCTCGAAGGCCGGCAGCCGGGCGCTCTGGCCGGCCGCCTCGGCAAGCGTGATCAGCGCGTCGTAGGCAGCAGCCTCGTAATTCTCGAAGGCACGGTTGGCGAAGGCGTTCTTCAGGATCTCGTCCTGGGCCGGGGTGTGGGCGAGCGCCGCCATGTTGCCCATGAAGCCGAGCACACCCTCCTTGAGGGCCGAGGGGCTCTCGGACATCGCCGCCAGGGCCTCGTCGAGCCGGTCGCGCTGGCCGTGCGTCTCGGTGATGTGGCGACGCAGCGCCGCCTCCATATCGGGGTAGCGCTCCAGGCGCTCGACCTGCCGCTCCATGATCTGGAGCGCCTGCAATTCGAGCGCGTGGGTGTTCTTCAGCGCGGTCACGTACAGCGAACGGGCGTCCTCGGCCATCGGCGGCTCCTTCCTGGCGTGGTTGGGCAAGTGGGTGGGCAAGGGGGTGGGCAAGTGGCTCGGCACGCGGCTGAGCCGGTGTTGGGGCAGATGTCTGCTGCCCGGGCCAACGCCGCCCGCCACCACCGGTTCGCCTGACATACTAATACTGTGACAAAGTATCCGAGGCGGCCGGATCGGGCAGGAACGCCGGCTGCGGCCCGGCGTTGTCCGCCCTCCAGGGCGAGGACGACTCCTTGCCCGAACCCCTCCATGGAGATTGCCATGACCGCGTCACCGCCTCCCGTGCCGCCGGCCAACCGCTCCGACAAGGGCCCGGGCAGCGCCGAGCGCGCTCCGACCGAGACCGGGCCGAAGGGCTCCGGCCAAACCAAGGACCCGGACAAGGTCGGCCAGGCCGGCAATTCGAAGGTGAACACCACCAACCAGGGCTACCAGCAGGACCGGTGATCCGAAGGACTGAAGCGTTTTCCAGGACAGCGTCTCAAGGATCGGAGACCCCATGAGCACCTCGGACAAGACCGACGCCGCCAACCGTCATCACGGAGGTCCCGGCAGCAGCCATCAGCGTCCCGACCGGCCCGACTCGACCACCCATGCTGGCCCGAATCCGGGCGCGGCCACCAGCGACAGCCGCTCCCACGTCTCGGGCGGCGGCGGCGAGCGCGACCGGCACCACACCCACGACCCGGACCGCAAGGGGCATTCGCCGCGGTCGCATTGAGGCCCGGGGGGCCACGCCTCGCCGTCGGCAGACACCCTTCCGTCAAGGATGTTTCCCGTGAAACGGTGAGGCGGGCGCCCCGATCCCGTCACGGCCTCAGCGCGATATCGCCAAGGTTGGCCATCACATCAGCGTCCCTGACGAATTGCGCGCAGGGAGCCCGCTCATGTCTTACCCCGCCCTTCTTCAGCCCACTCTCACCCGCCGCGCCGCCCTGATCGGTGCGGCGCTCGCCGCCTGCGCCGGTCGGAGCGCGTCCGCGGCGGAGGAGGCCGTGGCCCGGCTGGCGCAGCTGGAGCGGCGCGACGGCGGCCTGCTCGGCGTCGAGGTGCGCGACACCGCCACCGGCCGCCGCTTCGGCCATCGGGCCGACGAGCGCTTCCCGATGTGCTCCACCTTCAAGGCGATCGCCGCTGCCGCGGTGCTGGCCCGCGCCGACACCGGCCAGGACGACCTGAACCGGCGGATCACTTTCGGCCGCGATGCGGTCCTCAGCTACGCCCCGGTCACGGGCAAGCACGTCGAGACCGGCATGACCCTCGCCGAGCTCTGCGCGGCCGCCGTAGTGTGGAGCGACAACACCGCCGCCAACCTGATGCTCGACACGCTCGGCGGGCCGACGGGAATCACCGCCTTCGCGCGCGCGCATGGTGATACGGTCACCCGCCTCGACCGCACCGAGCCGACGCTCAACACCGCGATCCCCGGCGACGTCCGCGACACCACCAGCCCGGCGGCGATGGTCGGCCTCTTGGAGAACATCCTCCTCGGCTGGGCCCTATCGGTGGAATCACGCGGCCGGCTGATCGGCTGGATGCAGGACAGTCCGACCGGCCTGAAGCGCGTGCGCGCCGGCCTGCCGGAGGGATGGCGGACCGCGGACAAGACCGGTACCGGCGACAACGGCACCGCCAACGTGGTGGCGCTGATCCACCGGCCGGACGGTGCGCCGATCCTCGCGGCGGTGTATCTCACCGGATCACCGGCCGAGCCCGCCGCGCGCGATGCCCTGCATGCCGAGATCGGCCGGCTGATCGCCCGGAGCTTGCCGGGCGCCTGACCGTCCAAAGGCTCATGTCGAAGACCACCCGCGCCACTCAGGCCCTCACCCGCGCCGGCATCTCGCACAGCGTCCACGTCTACGACTACGACCCGGAAGCGACCCGTATCGGCCTCCAGGCAGCGGAGGCGATCGGCGTGCCGCCGGGCGAGGTGTTCAAGACTCTGATGGCCGCGGTGGACGGCAAGCCGGTCTGCGTGCTGGCGCCCTCCGACCGGGAGGTGTCGCTGAAGAAGCTCGCCGCCGCCTTCAAGGGGAAGTCCGCCGCGATGATGCGCCCGGCCGACGCCGAGCGGCTGACCGGCTACCATGTCGGCGGCATCAGCCCGCTCGGGCAGAAGCGGGCGGTGCCGACCCTGGTCGACGCATCCGCCCTCTCGCTCCCGGAGATCTTCGTGAATGGCGGCCAGCGCGGGCTGCAGGTCCGGGTGAAGCCCGAGGACCTCGTGCGCGTGCTCCAGGCCCGGACGGAGGCTGTGACCTGACGGAAACGCGACGTTAACCACGATCCGCCAAGGCTCCGGAACGGGATCGGATGAGGGGCGGTCGGATGCGGTACGGCGTGGGGCTGGTTGCGGGCGTGATCGCCCTCGGCCTCGCGGGGCCGGCGGGCGCGGCCGACATGCCGGAGCCCGGCTACTGGCCGCAGCCGCGGCCCGCGCCGGTCCTCCCTCCAGCCCTGCGCTACTTCCCCCGAGGCGACAGCGACGCCGCGCAGGCCACCCGGGCGGGTCCTGCCTGTCCGCCAGGCCAGGGCGTCGTGCCTACCAATGCACTCGGCGATCCGACCTATGTCGGCTCGCCCTTCGGCATCGGCAAGCCGAGCTATTACGGCTTCCCGCCGCCGCGCGGCATCGACGATCCGTATGGGCGCCGGCTGGTCCGGGGATGTCTCTAAGCAGAGCTGCACGGGGCAACTCTGCCTAGCTCCTTGTTTTTGCATCATTTTCGACGCCGAACCGGTGACCGCTTCGGCGAATGATGCTGAGCGGCTCGGCCGTGGCGGGTTTCTACCATCCGCTCATCGGTCGTCGGTCGATTCGGCCTTGTCGCCTCGGCCCCTGCGGATAAACCAGCCTTGCTGCCGCTGGATTGCCTCTCATGCCCCGCATCGCCTGTCTCCACACGATCGACAGCAACGCCGCCGTCTTCGACGAGGCATTGCGAACGACCGGACTGACCGGCGTCAGCCTGCGCCACACGATACGCGCCGACCTGCTCTCCGCGGCCGAACGCGCGGGGCGGCTCACGCCCGAGATCGCGGCTGAGACCGTCGCAGTCCTGAACGGCCTGTGCGCCGACGCCGATGCGGTCCTGCTGACCTGCTCGACCCTGGGTCCGGCCGCGGAGGCAACCGCTCTCGATGCTCCCGTCCCGGTCCTGCGGGTCGATGCAGCGCTCGCCGCCGAAGCGGTCAAGGGGGGTGGCCGAGTGGTGGTGCTCTGCGCCGTCGCGACGACGGTCGAGCCGACCCGGCGCCTTTTCGAGGCGGCCGCGCGGGCCACGGGTGCGGAGGTGAGCGTGCAGGTGGTCCCCGGGGCCTGGGAGGCCTTCAAGGCGGGTGATCCGGACCGCTACCGGACGCTGGTCGCCCAGGCCGCCGGCGCCGCGCGGGAGGATGGAGCGACGCAGGTCGCCCTCGCGCAGGCCTCGATGGCTGGTGCCGCGGCCCTGCTTCCCGAGGACAGCCGCCCCCTCACCAGCCCGGCGGCCGGCCTCGCGG
>JAEWKL010000381.1 GCA_023386115.1 Pseudomonadota bacterium | reverse complement strand
GCGCGAGGCCGGGCCGGCGCCCTCGCCGCGCAGGATGCCGAGGGGATCGACGTACTCCCAATCGCGCTGGGCCGCGTCGGGCTTCGGGCCGGCCTTCGCGCCGGGATTGACGCCCATCGCCCAGGTCGGGCGATGCCCGATCACCGCGTCCTTCTGGTAGGCCTGGACGGCGGCGTCGTTCATCCCGTCGAAATAGTTGTAGGCAGCGTTGTACTCGCGCACGTGCTGCATGCAGAAGCGCCAGTACTGGCCCTCCTGCTTGCGCCCCTTGGGCGCCTTGTGCAGCCCCGGCTGGCTGCAGCCCGGCCGGTCGCAGGCCGGACCCTCGGCCTTCTTCGGCTCGTCGCAGGAGGGCCGGATGCGGATGCGGTCGAACAGGGGCGAGTTCAGATCCATGACGGGGCGATTATGAGGGGCGGCGGGGCGGGCACAAGGCCTTCGGGCCTGATGCCGCAGGCGGAACCGAACGGCTTGACGGGGACAGCCCGCTTCGGTCAGTCGAGCCGAAGCAGGTTAACGACGGGTGCGCGATGAGTCTGGGCGACTGGATCAGGACGACGCTGGAGGAGCGGCTGGCGCCGACGGCGCTCAGCGTCGTCGACGAATCACACCAGCATGCCGGCCATTCCGGCTGGCGGGAGGGAGGGGAAACTCACTTCCGCCTAGATGTGGTGTCGGCAGCCTTCGAGGGAAAGAGCCGGGTCGAACGCCACCGCATGGTGAATGCGCTCCTCGACGATGCCTTCAAGCGCGGCCTGCACGCCCTGGCTCTGCGGGCGCGGACGCCAGGGGAGGCGGGGTAGCCTCGGGCGTCCCTCGGCCCGGATCGACGGGACCGATCTGCCCGAATACCGGCTCCCGCGGTGCGAAGGCGTAGACCGCCGTGGCAGCCAGCAGCGCCAGCCCGTAGGCCAGGAACAGCCGCCCGTAGAGCGCATCCGGGGCTAGCCCCCCGGTGCCCAGGACGAACAGGGCGGAGAGCCCCTGCGCCGCCGCCGCCCCGCCCATGAAGACGATGTTCATGAAGGCGACGCCGCGCCCGAGCAGGTGGGCGGGAAAGAACCGCCGGGCATGGGCCATCAGGATGCCGTAGCTCAGGCCCGCCGCGCCGATCAGTGCCAGCAGGACGACCGCCAGCGCCGTGGAGCCGCCGCCGAACAGGCCGAGACCTGAGAGGGCCAGGCCGGTGACGAGGCAGCCGCCGAGCGCCGTGCGCTTCGGGTCCCGCACCAGGCGCTCCAGCGGCCCGTAGCCGATGGCCCCCATCGCCATCGCGGCGCTCATCGCGAGGGTGCCGTTGCCGCGCTGGAGCGCGTCGAGGCCGTGGACGCTGCCGAGATATGCGCCGACCCAGAGCGAGCGGGTGGCGATCACGACGGCGTAGCTCACGAACACCACGGGAAAGATCGGCCACAGGGCCCGCATCCGCGCGACCTCGGCGAAGCCCCGCCAGACGGATGTGCGGGGCGGATCGGCGAGGCGCGGCGGATCCACGATCAGCCACAGGACCAGCCCGGCAGCCAGCAGGGTGACGGCGGAGAGCCCGAACAGGATCGCGCGCCAGCCGAAGGCATGGCTCGCCAGTGCCAGCGGCGTCGAACCGAGAAGGTCGCCCGCCGTGCCGAGGCCGATCATCAGCGAGGAGAGCATGGCGAAGCGTCCGGGCGGATAGACCCGGCCGAACAGGTAGAGACCGCCCATCAGGGCCGGCGCGCAGCCGAGCCCGATCAGCGCCATCGCGGCGGCCGCGCTGGCAAAGCCCTGGGCGAAGCCGAGGCAGGCCGCCCCGAGCGCGGCGACGACCAGGAAGCCCGCCACGCTGCGCCGCGGCCCGACCCGGTCGAGGAGCAGCCCGGTCGGTACCTGGCCCAGCGCGAAGGCCAGGAACCAGCCCGCCGAGAGAAGCGCGAGATCGGAGGGCTGAAGGCCGAGGTCGGGCCCGAGATCGGGCGCGACCATCGCCAGGAAGCCGCGGTCGAACTGGCTGATCGTATAGGCGAGCAGCAGGACCAGGAAGGGTGTCACGGTCCTGCCGCTCCGCTCGAGGCAGTGGTTTGTCGAGGCGGCTACTTGATGCGCTCGAGCACGCTGACGTAGTTCGCCACCGCGACGCCGCCCATGTTGAACACGCCGGCCAGCGTCGCGTCCGGGATCTGCATGCCGCCGGCCTCGCCGCAGAGCTGCATCGCCGAGAGGGCGTGCATCGACACGCCGGTGGCGCCGATCGGGTGGCCCTTGGCCTTCAAGCCTCCGGACGGGTTGACCGGCAGCTTGCCCTCCTTGGTGGTCCAGCCCTCGCGAATCGCGTCGGCGCCGCGGCCCTCCTTGGTCAGGCCCATCGCCTCGTACTCGATGAGTTCGGCGACCGTGAAGCAGTCATGCGTCTCGACCAGCGACAGGTCGTCGAGGGTGATGCCGGCTTGGCCGAGCGCACGGGCCCAGGCGGTGGCGGCGCCCTCGAACTTCAGCACGTCGCGCTTCGACATCGGCAGGAAGTCCTGCGCGTGGGCGGTGGCCCGGAAGGCGACGGCGCGGCGCATGCGGAGCGCCGTCTCGGTGTCGGCGAGCACCACGGCCGCGGCGCCATCCGAGACCAGCGAGCAATCGGTGCGCTTGAGCGGGCCGGCGACGAAGGGGTTCTTGTCCGATTCGGTGCGGCAGAACTCGAAGCCGAGGTCCTTGCGCATCTGCGCGTAGGGGTTCTGGACGCCGTTATGGTGGTTCTTGGCGGCGATCATCGCGAGCGCGTCGGACTGGTCGCCGTGGCGCTGGAAATAGGCGCCAGCGATGTTGCCGAACACGCCGGCGAAGCCCGCCGGGTTGTCGCCGTCCTCCGGCAGGTAGGAGGCCTTCAGCAGGGTGCGGCCGATCTCGGGGCCGGGCGTGCGGGTCATCTGCTCGACGCCGACCACCAGCACCACCCGGGCGCGCTTGGCCTCGATGGTCTTGATGCCCTGGTGCACCGCCGCCGAACCGGTGGCGCAGGCATTCTCGACCCGGGTCGCCGGCTTGAACCGGAACCCGTCATCGGCCTGGAGCACCAGGGAGGCGGTGAAGTCCTGCGGCGTGAAGCCCGCATTGTAGTGGCCGAGCACGATCTCGTCGACATCCTGCGGGCCGATCCCCGCATGCGCCATCGCCTCGTTGGCGACGCGGACGATCAGGCTCTCGACGGTCTCGGCGTCGTGCTTGCCGAAGGGCGTGTGGCTCCAGCCGACGATGCAGGCGGTCATGGCGGTCTCTCCTCCCGGTCCTTGCCGTGTTTGCGGTGCAATGTGCGCAACGGAAGGGCGGCCTGCAAGCGCGCGTCACGCATCCTCGGCGCGGAATCGCGCATAGCCGGACGCCCGCAACGCGCAGGCCGGGCAGGTGCCGCAACCATGGCCCCACGGATGCAGGGCGCCGCGCTCGCCGAGGTAGCAGGTGTGGCTCTCGCGCACGATCAGATCGACCAGGGGCTCGCCGCCGAGGTCGCGGGCCATCCGCCAGGTCGCGGCCTTGTCGATCCACATCAGGGGCGTATGCAGCACGAAGCGACGCTCCATGCCGAGATTGAGCGCGACCTGCAGCGCCTTGATCGTGTCGTCGCGGCAATCGGGATACCCCGAAAAGTCCGTCTCGCACATGCCGCCGACGATGTGGCGCAGACCCCGGCGGTAGGCCAAGGCTGCCGCGAAGGTGAGGAAGACGAGGTTGCGGCCCGGCACGAAGGTGTTGGGCAGGCCGTCGGCGCCCATCGCGATCGCGACGTCGCGCGTCAGCGCGGTCTCGGACACCGCCGCCAGCGTCGGGATCGACAGCGTATGGCTCTCGCCGAGCTTTGCGGCCCAGTCCGCGCGCAGGCCTTTGATGCCATCGAACAGCCGGTCGCGGCAGGCCAGCTCGATGGCGTGGCGCTGACCGTATTCGAAGCCCAGCGTCTCCACGCGCCCAAAACGGCTCAAGGCCCAGGCGAGGCAGGTGGTGGAGTCCTGGCCCCCAGAAAACAGCACCAAAGCGGTTTGTGATGAAAATGCGTCGCTCATGGCCCGCGCTTTAGCACTGCGCGGACCGCCCGCCAATCGGTGGAAATCGGCCCGTTTCGTCGCGCCCCGCTGGGAACGGCGGCCCGCTTTTGGCATAAGGTTTTCGAGCCCAGGAGACTGCCCGCAATGACCCCTTCCCGCGACATTTCTCGCCTGATCGAGATCATGGCGGCGCTGCGCGCGCCCGTGACCGGCTGCCCCTGGGACCTCGAACAGGATTTTGCGACGATCGCGCCCTACACGATCGAGGAAGCCTATGAGGTGGTCGACGCGATCAGCCGCGGCGATCTCGACGATCTCAGAGAGGAGCTCGGCGATCTCCTGTTGCAGGTGGTGTATCACGCCCAGATGGCTGAGGAGCAGAACGCCTTTGCTTTCGGCGACGTGGTCGAGGCCATCACGCGAAAAATGATCCGGCGCCATCCCCATGTCTTCGCCGACAAGGACGGCAACCTCGCCTCCTCCCACGTCAAGGAAGTCTGGGAC
>JAEWKL010000380.1 GCA_023386115.1 Pseudomonadota bacterium | reverse complement strand
CGTCGACCGGGCGCCCTTCGAGGAGGAGGCCGGCGGCCAGGATCGCGAGGGCGAGGGCGACGAGCCCGAGCGGCCCCGGTCCACCGGGACGGAGCGGGATGCGCGGCGGCATGGTTGCAGTCCTCCGTGGCGAGGCCGGCAGCTTGGGCGGCAACGGAGGGAGCAACAAGCCGTAAGGGGCGAAAGGTGCCTTCGTGGGGGATGGAGGCCGCCATCCGGGCGCTCCGGGCCCGGAGATCAGGATGCGGCGCGCCCCGCGAGCGCGCTCAGCACCTCCATCGCCTTCTCCGCCCGCGCCGCCGGCACGAACAGGTGGTCGTGGTGGAAGGCCGAGACGGCGTTGACGGCGATCCCTGATTCCGCGAGGTGCGCCGTCACGGTGGCGAGGAAGCCGACGGCGCTGAGCGAGGACTGCACCGCGAGGGTGATCCAGCGGCACGGGAAGGCGCCCGGCAGTCCGGCCCGCACGGCCTCCGCCTCGGACAGGATCAGGGTCGTGCCCTCCACCTCGCGAAAGCTCATCACGACGCCGAGGCCCGGCGGCACCGCACCATCGGTCACCGTGGCGAAGACGTAGGTCCCGGGCCGCAGCTCCGGTCGCATCCCGGCGAGGAGCCGATCCAGATCCGTCTCGCCGCTCACGGCGCCTCTGCGGCCAGCGGCTCCAGCACCCGCCGCAGGCCCGCCGGCAGCGGCACCGGGCGCTGCGTCGCCCGGTCGACATAGACGTGGACGAAGTGCCCCTGGGCCGCGGCTTCGTCATCGTCGTTGCGGAACAGTCCGACCTCGTAGCGCACGCTGGACGTGCCGCGATGCGCGACCCGGATCCCGGCGGTGACCCGGTCGGGAAACGCCATCGAGCGGAAGTACCGGCATCCGGTCTCGACCACGAGGCCGATTACCGGGCTGTTCGCGATGTCGAGGGCGCCCTCCGCGATCAGCACGCTGTTCACCGCCGTGTCGAAGAAGGCGTAATAGACCACGTTGTTGACGTGGCCGTAGACGTCGTTGTCGGCCCAGCGGGTGGTGATCGGGACGAAGCGCCGATAGGCGGCGCGGGTCTCGGGGGGCGTGCGGGCGCTCAAACGACAAGCCTCGCGAACGGAGGGGGAGGAACCGGACCGTAGGCCGGGCCGGCTCCGGCGATCAAGCCGAGGTCACGCCGCGCGAGCCGCGGCACACCCAGCAAGCTGCGGTCATCCCCCGAACGTCTCCGGATCCGGCCCCATCCGCCCGGCCGGATCGTCCATGGAGGCGATGCGGGCGAGGTCGTCGGCATCGAGGGTGAAGCCGTCGATCTCCCGGTTCTCGCGGATGCGGGCCGGCGTCGCCGATTTCGGGATCGCGACGGTGCCGCTGTCCCGGTGCCAGCGCAGGACGACCTGGGCCGGGGTGCGGCCGTGCTTCTCGGCGATGGCCCGGATCACCGGATCCTCCAGCACGCCGCCGCGGCCGAGCGGCGCCCAGGCCTCGGTGACGATGCCGGCCTCGTCATGGAAGGCGCGCAAGGCGCGCTGCTGGAAGCGCGGATGCAGCTCGACCTGGTTGATCGAGGGCGTCGAGCCGGTGGCGTCGATCACCCGCTTCAGGTGCTCGACCGTGAAGTTCGAGACGCCGATCGAGCGGGCTCGGCCGTCCTCGCGCAGGCGCATCAGGGCGCGCCAGGTGTCGACATAGGCGCCGCGCTGCGGCACCGGCCAGTGCACGAGATAGAGGTCGACATGGTCGAGGCCGAGGCGGGCGAGCGATTCCTCGCAGGCCCGCAGGGTGTCGTCGTAGCCGTGGCGGTCGTTCCAGACCTTGGTGGCGACGAAGATCTCCTCCCGCTCCAGGCCGGAGGCCGCGATGGCGCGGCCGACCCCGGCCTCGTTGCCGTAGACCGCCGCGGTATCGATCGAGCGGTACCCGGCCTCCAGCGCCGCCCCGACGATCGCCGGGGCGTCCTCGTCGGAGAGCCGCCACACCCCGAAGCCGAGCTGGGGGATGCGCTTCCCGTCGTTCAGGGTCAGGACGGCATCGGACATGAGCGGGGCCTTTCGGCGGGGTCTGACAGGGAACTGATCCCTGATCTGGGTCGCACCCCGCCGTTGTCGAGCACCGTGAGCTACTTCACCAGCGGGCAACCGCCCTCGGCCATCGGCCGGAAGGCCTGGTCGCCCGGCACGGTGTCGAGGAGCTTGTAATAGTCGTACGGGCCCTTGCTGTCGGCGGGCGCCTTCACCTCGTACAGGAACAGGTCGTGCACCGCGCGGCCGTCCTGGCGCACCGTGACGGTACCGAAGAGCGGATCGTTGATCGGCTTCTCGCGCATCGCCGCCACGACCTTCTCGCCCTCGATGGTGCCGGTGTCGCGCACCGCCCGCAGGTAGGCCAGGGTCGAGGAATAGACGCCGGCGTGGTTCTCGGTCGGCATCCGGCCGTTCATCCGCTCGGCGAAGCGCTTGGCGAAGGCGCGGGTGCCGTCGGTGCGGTCCCAGTAGAAGGCGCTGGCGAGCTGGAGCCCCTGCGCCGCCTTGAGGCCGAGCGCGTGGGTGTCGGAGAGCTGCACGAACAGGGCGGCGAGCCGCATCTCGGGCATCACGCCGAACTCCGCCGCCTGCTTGACGGCGTTGATCATGTCGGCGCCCGTATCGGCGAGCGCCAGCACCTGGGCGCCCGACCCCTGCGCCGAGAGCAGCGGCGAGGCGAAGTCGCCGGCATTGAGCGGGTGCTTGCTCGATCCCTTCACGGTGCCGCCGGCGGCCTTGAGTGCCACGGTGGCGTCGCGCTCCAGGGCGTGGCCGAGCGCGTAATCGACGGTGACGAAGTACCAGGACTTGAGGCCGCGGCCGGCGATGGCCCGCGCGGTGGCCGACCCCTGCGCCCAGGTATCCGAGACCCACTGCACCGTGGTCGGCGCGCAGGCCTTGCCGGTGAGGTCGGAGGTCAGCGCGCTCGAGGCCAAGGCCACCCGGTGGCGCTCGCGCATCAGGTTGGAGACCGCGAGCGCGACGGCCGAGTTCGGCAGGTCGACGATGGTCGAGACGCCCTCCTGGTCGAGCCAGCGACGGGCGGTGGCGAGACCGATATCCGGCTTGTTCTGGTGGTCGGCCGAGACGACCTCGACCTTGAGCTCGCCGGCCTCCTTGGCGAAATCCTCGACGGCGAGCTGGGCCGCCGTCACCGAGCCGGTGCCCGCCTGGTCCGCGAAGGGCCCGCTCATGTCGCTGAGCACGCCGATCCTGATCGGCGCCTTGGCGTCCTGGGCGAGGGCGGAGGTCCCCAGGGCGAGCGACAGGGCGAGGCCGGCGGCGCCGGCGGCCGTTGAGCGGAACGACATCGGGAGACCTCCCAGGATGATGGGGCCAGGACGTTTTTGTCAGAGCTTAAGCGCGGCCCGAGGGGGGCCGGTTCGGGGCCCTGTATGTCAGGGGTCCGGGGCGGCGTCGATTCGCATCGGGCGGCGTGGTCGAGAAAGCTGGGGTCTGCTGTCGGTGGCGGGGGAGCAGGTGTGATCGTCGCCCGACATCGATCTGGGCCCGCGGCGGCTGACCCCTCCCCCCTCTGCGGAGGAGGGTGGCGAGCGCAGCGGGACGAAGTCCCGCCGAGAGGGGACGCCGCTTCCGGAGAGGTCGCAACCACGATGACGGGCGCCATCTGGAGTAGCGTCGCGGTCCCCTCTCCCGCCCCGCTTCGCAGGGCACCCTCCCCCGCGGAAGGGGGAGGGTTCAGGCGCGTGCAAGCCCTTGAACGTGGCGACCATGTCTGCGCCGGACCATTGCTCCTTCGTAACCGAACCGCTAAGCTTCCTCCCGACGGTTCCCCTCGGGGATCAAAAGGGAACGCGGTGAGGGCTTGCCCGATGCCGCGGCTGCCCCCGCAACTGTGAGCGGCGAGCCTTCCATCACTCATGTCACTGGGGACCTCCAGAAGGGTCCCTGGGAAGACGATGGCAGGCGCTGACCCGTGAGCCAGGAGACCTGCCGTCAGCCGTGGTCACACGCGAGCACGTCGGGCGGGGTGTCCTGATGGGTGTCGAGACGAGGGCGAAGGCCCCCGTCCCGCTGTCGTTCGCGGTGACGTGCCACAGCCCCGCGCCGTCCCGCCATGCTCGAGCCCGCCCGCCCCCGATCAGCCGACAGGACGCGTCCGGCGTCTCCTGCGCGTCGTCCAGGATGGCAGATATGTAACTTTATAACGTTACATTTCAGGCGAGACCGGCTAGGGACGAGGCGGACGCCCTTCCCGGAAACCGACATGCCCGCGCAACGCGCCCGACGCGCCACGACACTCGCCGCCACCCTGGCCGCGCCGCTCCTCGCCGCCGCTCCGGCCTCGGCCGAGGAGATCGCGCTCGACCGCATCGACGTCGCGGGCGCCCGCTCCCGCGAGCAGGCCGCCTCCGGCCTCAACCTCGCGACGCCGTCGCGCTCAGGCAGCCGCCTCGGCCTCACCCCGCTCGAGACCCCGGCGAGCCTCGACATCATCAGCGGCGAGACCATCCGGGCCCGGGGCCAGAACACCGTCGAGGAGGCGGTGACCCAGAACGCCGTCGGCATCACCAGCGTCGGGGCGCCGGGCAACGGCAACCTCGCCTTCACGGCCCGAGGCTTCGCGGGATCGGTGCAGCAGCTCTATGACGGCACCCGGCTCTATGTCGGGGCCGGCACCGTCACGTTTCCGTTCGACACCTGGTCTGCGGAGCGGGTCGAGGTGCTGCGCGGCCCGGCCTCGGTGCTCTACGGCGAAGGGGCGATCGGCGGCATCATCAACGTGGTGCCGAAGAAGCCGAGCTTCGTGCCCATCGGCGAGGCGCGGGCGGCGATCGGCTCGGACGGCCTCGCGCGGCTCGCCCTCGACAGCGGCGGGCCGGTCGGCGAGGACCTGGCCTACCGGTTCAACCTCAGCGGCAACCGGGCCGACGGCTGGGTGAAGCCCGACGGCGACTTTCGCAATCTCGCCCTCTCGGCGGCGGTGACCTGGCGGGCGGCGCCGGACCTGAGCGTCACCCTCTCGCACGACCTCGGCACGAACGAGCCCGCCCGCTACTGGGGCTCGCCGCTCGTCGGCACGAGGGTGCCGGACCGGCTGCGCTTCACCAACTACAACATCCAGGATTCGCAGATCGCCTGGTTCGACAACTGGACGCAATTGCGCACCGAGTGGAACCCGAGCTCCGACATCACGATCCGCAACACCGCCTACCGCCTCTCGACCGAGCGGCACTGGCGCGACGTTGAGCAATATACCTACCAGCCGGCGACCGGCCTGATCCAGCGCAGCGACTACATCGAGATCCGCCACCACGAGGAGCAGATCGGCAACCGCCTCGACGCGACGTTCCGCGGCAGCCTGCTCGGCCTCAAGAGCGCGACGGTGATCGGCTTCGACGTCAACCATATCGACTTCCGGCGCGACAGCAATTCGCCGTTCGGCGGCGAGAGCTTCGTCGATCCCGACCATTTCGCTCAAGGGCGCTTCATCAACATCACGGGCACCCGCACCGACATCGTCTCGCGCACCCGCCAGGCCTCGGTCTTCGCCGAGAACCGGCTCGAACTGACGCCCCACCTCGCCCTGGTGACGGGCCTGCGCTACGACGCGCCGACGGTGGCGGTGAGCCGCCCGCTGGCGGGCAGCCGCTTCGAGAAGACCTTCGATTCGGTGAGCACCCGGGTCGCCGCCATCTACACTCCGACGCCCGACCTCGCCCTCTACGCTCAATACGCCACCGCCGCCGATCCGCTGGGCAGCCTGATCACCACCAGCGTGCCGCAGGCGCAGTTCCAGCTCGCCACCGGCGAGCAGGTCGAGGCCGGCGCCAAGGGCCTGTTCGACGGGGGGCGCGGCGAGTGGACCTTCGCGGCCTATCACATCCGCAAGGACAACCTGCTGACCCCGATCCCCGACCGGCCGACGGAGGTGGCGCAGGTCGGCAGCCAGTCGTCCCGCGGCGTCGAGGTCGCGTTCGCCTACCAGCTGTCGGATGAATGGCGCATCGAGGCCAACACCGCCCTGCTGCGGGCCCGCTACGACGCCTTCGCGCAGAATACCGATGCGGGCCTGGTGTCGTTCTCCGGCAAGGTCCCGGTCGACGTGCCCCAGCGGGTCACCAATGTCTGGCTCGCTTACGCGTTCGCGCCGGGCTGGGTGGCGCGGCTCGGCGTCAACGATGTCGGGCCGGTCTTCAGCGACTTCGCCAACACCGTGAAGCGCCCGGCCTACACGCTGCTGAACGCCAGCCTGGACTGGCAGGTGACGCCGACCTCGCGCCTGTCGCTGCGCGGCTACAACCTCACCGACCAGCTCTACGCGGTCTCGGGCAACAGCAATTCCTGGCTGCTCGGCCGGCCGCGCTCGGTCGAGCTCGCCTACCACGTCACGTTCTGATGCGGAGCTCTCGGACGAAAGGGCTGGTGAAGCGCCTGAAACGGTGGCTGCATCTCGGCCATCGCTGGCTCGGCATCTGGACCGGGCTCTTCGTCGCCGCCTGGTTCGCCTCCGGGCTGGTGATGCTGGCCGTCGGCTTCCCCTCCCTCACGGAAGGCGAACGGATCGCGGCCGCGAGGCCGCTCCGCCTCGAATCCGTGCGGCTGACGCCGCAGGAGGCGCTGGAGCAGTCGGGCAGCCCGCTTTTTCCCGCCCGCCTCACCCTGGCGATGCGGGGGGCTGAGCCCGCCTATTGGATCACGCAAGGAGACGGGCGGCGCCAGGCGCTCTCGGCCGCGACCGGATTGTCCTTCCCGCCCCTGACCGCGGAGAGCGCGGCTTCCCTCGCCGCGACCCATCCCCTGGCCCGGGGCGTGACCGATCTCGGCACCGTCACCCGCGACCAGTGGACCGTGACGGCCCGCTACGACCCGCTGCGGCCGTTCCGGCGGGTGGGTCTGGGCGATGCGGCCGGGACGGAACTGTACCTGTCGGTCGCCACGGGCGAGCTTGCCCTCGACACCACCCGGGCCGAGCGGGTGTGGAACTGGGTCGGGTCCGTGATCCACTGGATCTATCTCACGCCGCTCAGGGCGCGGCCGGCCTTGTGGCAGGACGTGGTCCTGTGGGTCTCCGGCCTCGCGCTCGCAGGCGGGATGAGCGGCTACCTCCTCGGCTTCGTGCGGCTGATGCGCGGCCGGCTCACGCCCTATCGCGGCGTTGCCGCCTGGCATCACCTCGCGGGGATGGCGGGTGGCCTCGTCGTCGTCACCTTCCTGCTCAGCGGCTGGCTGTCGATGAACCCGCGCGGCTGGTTCGGGCCGCGCGGGCCCGACGCCGCCA